>JABCZW010000066.1 GCA_013289475.1 Bacteroidota bacterium | reverse complement strand
ATAAAAACAGGCTTGTTTATAAGGGGTTTAGTAGTAATGATCCTGTAGCAAGCAACACAACGAAGGAAGGCAAGGCAAAAAACAGGAGGGTTGACTTTAGGATAATCAATAAATAATTATGTTGTACCTTTTGCGAAATATTGACATCATAAATAGAAGATGCTGCATTTTATGGAGCCATTAAAGAAGCTTGTTTTTGTTCTTTTTGTACTAATATGTATAGGCATTCAAGGCAAGCTTTTTTGTCAGGAGCGCTTACATATAGATACTTCATACACACCACAACAAATTGTGGATAGTGTATTGGTGCGGGATGGAATGCGGGTAAGTAATGTCTCTTTCCAGGGACTTAAAATAGGCATGGGGTATTTTCAAATTGACACTAATGTAATTGGTATGAAGAGCGGGGTTCTTTTATCAACGGGCAATGTAATTGATATTGCCCGTCCAAACCAAAATCCAAATACATCCGGTATTGTTTCTGATCACTCAATTAAATTTCATAGCGATAAAGATTTAGACCGCATTTGTAAAGGTAAAATATACGATCAGGTAATACTTGAATTTGATTTTGTGCCATATAATAACCACATTTCGTTTCAATTTTGCTTTGCTTCAGAAGAGTATAATGAGTATGTTGGGTCACAGTTTAATGACGTCTTTGCTTTTATTATAAGCGGACAGGGGATAAAGGGTAAAAACCTTGCAGTGATACCCGGCACTAATGTACCTATTACAATAAATACAATTAATAATAAAATACACAGTGACCTGTTTATAGATAATGACTGCCTCATAAATACCAATAGCGGGCAATCAAGTACTTCCTTTTATAAAAGAATATGGGCTAAATTGTTTTATAAAAAACAATCGGATACAACAGGCATATATATCAACCCGCATAAAAAGAAAAAACTAAACCAGGTATTGCTTAATAATTTCGAATATGATGGTTTTACTAAAACTATGACAGCTAGTTGTTATGTAACCCCCTGGAAGAAGTATCATTTGAAAATAGCAATTGGCGATGTTGGAGACGAGTCTTATGATTCAGGTGTTTTCCTTAAGGGCGGTTCTTTTTCGACCGATAAGGATACAACACAGAAGGGTTTTAAGCCCTACGCTGATTTATTAAATAAAATTAACTGGGATAGTGTTTTTCGCAAACCCAATGTTCGAATTGTTGTGTCAAAAAAAGATTCGATAAGAGAGTCGGAAGATGAAAAATTCCAGGTATCAAATGTGAATTTTACTACAGATAATTCAAGTTTGGCCGATAGCGCTGCAAGGAATTTAGATATGCTTGCTGAGTATTTACTCAGGAATAAAAAATTAAAATGTGAGCTTAAGGGGTATACTGATAATAAAGGCACAAAAAAGCATAATCAGAAGCTTTCGGAAAATAGGGCAGAAGCGGTTATGAATTATTTAATTACTAAGGGAATTGATAAACAAAGAATGAATTATACGGGAAATAACTCAAAAGACCCGGTAGAGAGTAATGGAACCGAAAGGGGAAGAGCGCTTAATCGCAGAGTTGAAATTATAGTTATTGATGAGGAATGATTGTTTTCAATGGGGGTAAGAGCCATTGACATAACAGCTATTTTCTACATATAGCCCACCTTTTTTACTGGTCTTAATATTCAATACAAAAAAAAATACTATTTTCGTTTGAGAGATGGTTAATGACTATCTAAATCATACTATATTTGGCTAAATAAAGGTTTACCCTATGAAAAAATTACTTGGCGCTACAATTTGTTTTTTATTGCTTGCTGTTACTGGTTTTAGCCAGAACAATACCAATATACTTGATAAAACAGGCATTGGGCTTAAGTTGTTTAATGCTCACCAGGCTTATTTAAGGGGCGATTATACCGAGGCGCTTACTACTTATAAGGAAGTAAATACCGCCCAACCTAATGATGCATCTGTGCTTTTCCATATGGGCCAATGTTATCTTGCCCTTAACGAAATTGATAATGCGGTTAGTTTCCTTGAAAAATCAGAGGGTATTGATCCAAATGCCGGAGATGAACTTCACCTTAACCTCGGGCAGGTATACTTAATGTCTGATAATACCGATAAAGCTCTCAAGGAATTGCAGATGTTTAAACAAAAGTATGCCGATGATGCTAAAAAAATAAAAGAATCGGAAGTTGACTATTATATTGCCCAATGCAATAATGCTATACAGTTAAAGGCACATCCTGTTAAGGTAGTTATTACCAATATGGGTGTGGCAGTTAATTCGGAGTATGATGATAAAACCCCATTGCTTGCTGATGATGGCCGCACTTTGATATTTACTTCAACTCGGCCTTCCATGTCATCAGGCCATACAAAAGAAGGACAAACACCTGTAGCTTTTGACAACATTTATTCATCAGAATGGGATTCGACTACACATAAATGGGGGCTTTCGTATATGATGCAAGGGGATATCAATGAACCTTATGCACAAAATGCAGCTACCGGAATTTCTGCTGATGGATTGTATTTGTTTATGTATAAAAATAACGGACAAGATGCTATTGGCGGCGACATATTTGTTGCGAAGAAATCGCATTCAGGTGCTTATGGAAGCCCTGTAACGTTGGGTCATCCTGTAAACACAAGCTATTTTGAAGCTTGTGCTACACTTTCACCTGATGGCGGTACGCTTTATTTTATGAGTGAAAGGCCGGGCGGATTTGGCCAGGCAGATATTTATAAATCAGATAAAGTTGGTAAAGCAGAGTGGAGCGAGCCAGTAAATGTCGGACCTACAATTAATACTCCATATGATGATGGTTCACCATACATTGGGCCTGATGGTAAAACTATGTTCTTCAGTTCGGAAGGGCATAATTCAATGGGAGGGTATGATATTTTTAAATCGAGTATGAATGATAATGGTAACTGGGGCCCGGTTATTAATCTCGGATATCCCATTAACAGTGTAAATAACGATAAAAGTTTCACCATTTCAATTGACGCAAAATCAGGTTACTTTGTTAGCGACAGAAAGGGCGGCATGGGCGGAACTGATATTTATATGGTTGACCTTACACAATACCCTTTATTGGCTACCGATAGCGGAAGCAATAAGCCTAAGGGATTATCTATTTTAAGAGGAAAGGTTTCAACGCAAAAAGGTAAAGCCATTGAGGCGGCCCGTATAACTGTTACCGATAGCCTTGGCACAAAGGTTACCTTACAGACTGATGGTGATGGAAAGTATTATATAACACTTAAGGGTAATGCCGGCTATAAAGTAAAGGCTGATTCCAAAGGGTATAAACCTTCTGTTGTAAATATTCGTTTACCAGAGTCTCCGACAGGGACTTATTCTATGGAACAAAATTTCGAATTGGAGAAGGAATAACAAGTATAATTTTTATTATTTTATTATCTTTTTTGTGACAGAGTAAAGGTTTCTTTTTCTAATTGAAACTTTCAACCCAAAAAGGCACAAAAATCTTTATTGCCATATTATCAGGCTACTAAATCATTTTAGGTTTTTAGTCGACTAATTACACAGGAAATATTAAGCGTTTGTTACTTGTATGTTATTTTATTGTTTAATATATTCGCCTAACAAAAAAATAATCCCCCTATGAAAAAAATAAAATTACTCCCTGTCCTAGTTGTTTTTATTGGGCTTGCAGTAAATGTCGGCGCTCAAAAGAATGTTAATAAATACATAAAATGTTATTTTACCCAGCCAGTCGATAATTCTTTTGCAAAAGGGGTAAATGCAACCTATCTGAATAACGTCGTGTTTGACACACTGGCTGCATATATAAGCCGTGCCAAATACACCATTGATATATGCCAGTATGAATACGAAACATGGAGTGGTGACCCTATTGCAACGGCTATTAATGCAGCCTATAGCAGAGGAGTTAAAATAAGGTATATACAAGACGGGAGCTATGCTTCTAAGAATACGGGTGTAGCATTGCTGAATGCTTCTATTCCTGTTATTGCCAGCCCAATGAATACGGGTATTTATGGTATTTGTCATAATAAAGTTGTTATTATAGATGAATATTCTACCGATACTACTAAATCAATAGTAATAACAGGTTCACCTGACTGGGATGCAACTATGAGTTCGGGCGACTATAATAACATGATTATTTTCCAATCGAAGGTTTTTGCAAGAGCATATACAAATGAATTTAATATTATGTGGGGCGATACTACACATGGCGGTGCTTCTAATTCAGGTAATTCAAAATTTGGCCCTAATAAGCCAAACTCCGGCACGCATATTTTTAGTATTGGCGGATCAAAAGTAGAGCTCTATTTTAGCCCTTCTGACGGCGTGAATAACCAGATAGTAAGCACCATTGGCACCGCTAATGTTGATATTTATTGCGGTATGTTTACGTTCACCGAAACTACTGATGCTACTGACATTGTAAACCAGGTTAAGGCCGGCGCTTTTGGCGCTGCCATACTCGATAATTACAGTAGCGGAACGTATACGCCTTATACTACCATTTTGCCCGGAGGGCTAGGAAGTAATTTCCAGGGTTATGTAGCTGCCAGCACGTTATATCACAACAAATACCTTATCGTTAACCCATCGGCACCTTGCGATGACCCAAAAGTACTTACCGGATCTCACAACTGGACATCTTCAGCCGATACTAAGAATGATGAGAATACAGTTATTGTGCATAATGATACGATAGCCAATTTATACCTGCAAAGTTTTGCCGGTGACTTTAAAGCAATCAGCGGCAAATCATTATCTACTACTAAGAATCCTTGTTCAGTTACCGGTGTTGGTTCTGTTAACGATAACTCGTCTGAGTTGAATATTTATCCTAATCCATACAAGGGTAGCGTCACCATTAATTATAAGCTGGTTGAAGATGCGAATGTAACTATGTGTATTTACGATATTATGGGACAAAAAATAAACACTTTGGTTAATGGAGTGAAGCTCGAATCAGGAATACATACATACCAGTTTAATGGCTCAACACCGGGTATTTATATTTTACAGGTAAATGAAGGCAACAATACTTTTGTGAAAAAATTAGTACAGGTGCAATAAAATGGTTCATGTAAATTTTAAAAGCCCCGCCGAAATGCGGGGCTTTTTTGTTGTTTACACTCCCTTAATGTTCTCTTAACATTACTGGTTAACAGGGCGGATATATTTACAAATCTAATCCCTGAATTGTTTATGAGAAAAGCTTCCCAGATGTTTTTAGCGTTATTTGTCTTGTTGGTATACGGAAGAATATCTGCACAACAAAATATTACCGATAAAATCAAAGTGTTTTTTAATCATCCTGTCGATACTAGTTTTTCAACAACTGGTATTTATGCAACATTTATTACCAATACATTGTCAGATACAATGTCGGCATATATAAACAGAGCCAAATATACGGTTGATGTTGCACAATATGATTATACGGCCAACAACACAAGCGGTGTAGGTGAGTTTGCTGCTGCTATTAACAACGCTTATGCAAGGGGTGTTAAGGTTAGATGGATATGCGATGGCGCAGCTCCGAATTCGGGAATGAACCTGCTTAGCAGTAATATACCAACACTGCCGAGCCCGACAGGTGGTAACTATAATATTATGCATAACAAGTTTATTATTATTGATGCTAACTCTCCTGATTCAACTAATGCAATTGTATGGACAGGTTCATCGGACTGGAGTGTCTGGATGAATGCCAGTGACTATAATAATAATCTCTCCATTCAATCGAAAGCATTAGCAAAAGTGTATACACAGGAATTTGATATTATGTGGGGTGATACCGTGCATGGTGGCGCTCCTAATTTGGCATTATCTAAATTTGGGCCATATAAAACAAAGGTTACCGGGGGCCATGTGTTTACTATTGGTGGCTCAACTGTTGAAGTGTATTTTAGCCCTACTGATAGTGTAAACAACCAGATACTTAGCCACATTGCAACTGCTAAAACAGATATATATAGCGCTATGTATGCTTTTTCGGAAACTTCGGATGCCAATATGATTGTCACCACCGTTAAGAACGGGGCTTTTGCTGCTGCTATAATGGACCAATACAGCCTTCAATATGGGGCATTTACAATAATGAGTAATTACCTGGCAAGTAACCTTACTATTTATAGCGGAAGCGATATATATCATGATAAATACCTTATTATAGATCCATCTAATCCTTGTTCTGACCCAATGGTACTTACCGGCTCGCACAACTGGACTGCTACCGCTAATTCTACTAATGATGAGAATACTATAATAATACATAACGATACTATTGCCAATTTATACCTACAGTCATTTGCAGAAGACTTCAATGTTATTTCCGGTGGACCTTTGAGCAGGGTCACGGTCCCTTGTGCATTGGGTATTGCTCGTTTAAATAACAATAGTGCTTCTGTTGAAGTGTATCCTAACCCTTATAGTGATAAAGCAACGATTAACTATACTTTAGCTGATGCCGAAAAGGTTAGTGCAAGTGTTTACGATATTATGGGGCAGAAAATAACTACTCTTGTGGCTGATGAAATGCAGGATGCAGGAATGCATCAACTGGAATTTCGTGGCGCTTTGGCAGGTGTATATGTGTTAAAATTGCAGGTGGGGCAGAATTCTTTAGTACAAAAACTTGTACAGGTTAAATAGAGTTTTTAATTCTCTTTGCTTGACTTAAATAAAAACTCCTTTTCTTCTTTAGATAAACTGTCGTAGCCGGAACGTGATATTTTATCAAGTATCTCATCAATTCTTCTTTGTCTGTCGCGGGAATTGCTTGTTTGAAATTTATTCTTCATTGGTCTTGCCTTTTTGCTCCTTTTGCCTTTAAAGAAGTCACCAATGCCTTTTATGAAATTGGCAAAACCACCTGAAATATCATTTCCCTTGCGATACTGCCACAGAAAAATAGCTCCGTATATAGCACCACCAAAGTGAGAGATTTTGCCTCCGCTGTTACTATTAAAGTCAATTACAGAGGTAAGAATGAATGCAGCTATAGCAAGGTATTTAAGTTTTACTCTTCCAAATAAAAGCAGCATCAATTCATAATCAGGTACCAGCATAGCTGCGGCAATAATTATAGCCATAACACCTGCCGATGCGCCAATTAGTAAGCCATAGGCCCCTGTTGGATATAGAACAGGGAAGGTGGCTATATAAAGGATTCCGCCTGCTATTCCGCCAAGTATATATGTATATACCAGCCTGGTTTGCCCCATGAAATCTGCAAATATTATACCGATCCAGTAAAGCCACAGCATATTGGAAAGGATGTGCATAAAACTTACATGCACAAACATATACGTGAAAAGCGTCCATGGATGTCCTGCCAATAAAGAGAAAGATGAGGGGAGTGAAAGATAATTATCAACTATAAATTTTGTGCCGGGAATACTGCTGAGTATATTGGCAATAATAAAAACTATAACGTTTACCATTATCAGCCTGGTAAGGCTATCGGCGTTTCTTCCCAATAATTTATCTGCTTCTGTACGTAATGACATAATTCAAAAATAATCAACCTTTTTTTCTCCAGTACAAAACCATAATAACACCAAACAATGCGCCACCCAAATGGGCAAAGTGAGCTACATTGTCGCCGGGGTTGTTGGCTAGGCCCGAATACAACTCATACACTGCATAGAGTGAAACTAAATATTTTGCTTTTATTGGTACCGGTATAAAGAATAAGAACAAAGGCACCTCTGAAAAAATAATTGCAAAAGCAACAAGTACTCCAAATAACGCACCCGATGCCCCAATAGTGTTAGAGTTATCGATAGAGAATTTATAAAGTACGTTTAAAACTGCCTTGGCATCATTAATATTTTGCGGCTTTATATAGCCACCAATTCCTGTAAAATATTTCGATACAACAGTATTAAAGCCAAGTATGCTTGGCTCAGAGTTGAAGGTTGTAATTACCTGTTGCACATGGTGGTAATATACATATAAGCTTGCTTCCTGAATTATGCCCGCACCAATGCCGCAAATAAAGTAAAATGTCAAAAAGCGTTTGGCGCCATAATAGTTTTCTATCATTTGGCCAAACATCCATAGGCCATACATATTAAAAATAATATGCATAGGGCTGCCATGCAAAAACATACTGGTTACAAGCTGATATACTTTGAAGTTGGAAGATTCAAAATAGTGCAGGCCAAACATGTCAGTCAGGTCGAACGTTGGTGACTTTAAAGCATATGTGGCTATATAAGCAATAATATTGGCAATGAGCAGATTTTTCACCACCGGCGGAAAAGTGCTCATGCGAGGTTGCTGATTCTGAAAATAATTAGCCATACTCTTAAATATCCGTTTTTAATAAAGCCATTAAATGCTCTTGCCCCAATTCAATAAATACTTTCTTTCCGTCTACTGCAACCGAAGGTGATTTACATGCAAATAGGCGGCTGATCAATTCTTACCGTTCCTGCTTTTGTAATAGCTTGCAATTCTTCCAGGCCATTCTGCGTGCATATATCTTCGAAAGTACTTCAGCACGAGGTTTCTTTAATTCTTTAGATTGCCCTTGTTTAAAGTGTTCCAATATCTCTTCTAAAAGTTCTTGTACCGAGCCCGATTCCACTCCAGATGGGATGCCATAAACAATAAATGTCTGTTTACCAAATTCACTTAAATCGAAACCCAGTAAACGTATATCAGTTAATAATTCACTTATAAGTGCAAAATCAGCGGTAGGGAATTGAAGTGTTTGAGGAAATAATTCCTTTTGGGAAGGAATGCTCTTTTTGCTTTCAATAGATGCCAGGGCTTCTTCGTAAAAGATTCTTTCCCATGCCAACTGTTGATCTATTATAAGCAGTTTCCTTTTAATAGAAGCAATAATATATGCTGACCCAATTTGCTCGCTCCAGTCGATTTCATTTTTCTCCTGCTCAAATTCATGCTCGAGTACCGGGGCGTCAACTTGCTTTAAAGGTTGCCTGTATTCAATATCTTTTCCTGTACTGGTAGGCTTTACATACGGCTTGGTCGATTTTTGTTTTTCTTCCTCTGCAAACGGGTTATAGCCCTTGTTTAATGTTAATTGTGGCGGGCGAATAAATGTACCGGGCTTAACAGGGTTAATCTGTATCGACATTTCCTGGTTAAAATCGAGTGGGGGAATGATGTTGTTTTGCCCCAGCGATTTCTTTACCGTAGCCTTTAATATGGCATATAAAGCCGATTCATCTTCAAACTTAATTTCTGTTTTGGTAGGGTGTATATTAACATCTATTTTGTTGGGGGGAAGGTCTAAGAATATAAAATAGGAAGGGTACACATTATCCTTAGCTATCAATTCAGCATAAGCTGATTGAACAGCGTGGTTTAAGTAGTTGTTCTTTATAAAGCGGTTATTCACGAAAAAGAACTGTTCTCCGCGTGTTTTCTTGGCATATTCGGGCTTACCTATAAAGCCGCTTATCTTTAAAATGGTTGTGTCTTCTGAGATAGAAGCTATTTTTTCGCCATAGTTGTTACCAAACAGGTTGTTTATACGCTGCTTTAAATTGCCCGTTGGCAAATGAAATACCTGTTGTGCCTGGTTATACATAGAAAATTCAATTTCAGGGTGGGCAAGCGCCACACGCTGGAACTCATCTATTATATGACGTAATTCTACCGTATCTGACTTTAAAAAGTTTTTACGGGCAGGTATATTAAAGAACAGGTTTTTAACAGTAAATGAAGTTCCAGGTTCACACTGGCAAGCTTCCTGGCGTATCAGTTTACCATAATCGTTATCTATAAGGCAACCAAATTCACTGTCCCTTTTGCGGGTTTTAAGTTCAACGGAGGCTATTGCAGCAATCGATGCCAGCGCTTCACCCCTGAATCCTTTGGTGTTTATAGTGAATATGTCTTCGGCAGTCGATATTTTAGATGTGGCATGCTTCTCAAAGCTAAGTCTTGCATCGGTCTCTGACATGCCGCAACCATTATCTATTACCTGTATAAGGGTTTTACCTGCATCTTTAATAATCAGTTTGATCTTGGTACTCCCTGCGTCAATGGCGTTTTCAAGCAACTCTTTAACGGCAGAAGCAGGCCTTTGTATAACCTCACCGGCGGCAATCTGGTTAATTACATGGTCGGACAATAACTTAATAACATCAGCCATTTTGCTTTATTCCTAATTTCTTACAAAAATACAGATTCCTACCTATATATTTGTATCAAATTATATGGCCTTACTATCTATTATAGAAAGCTTAAAAAGCATTGATACTTCGGTGCTGTTGTGGATAAACAGCAGGCATTCGGATACCTATGACACAGTAATGTGGAATGTAAGCGCCAAATATACCTGGGTGCCGCTTTATGTCATTTTTGCCTGGTTTATAATACAGAAGTATGGCAAAGCAAGCTGGTTGCCAATTGTTTTTACCATATTGGCGGTGGTATTGGGCGACCAATGTTCTACCCATTTGGCTAAAAACATAGTTATGCGTTACAGGCCGAGTCATAACCTTACCCTGCAATCACAACTGCATTATATAAACGGATATATAGGCGGTATGTATGGCTTTGTTTCATCTCATGCCACCGATACTACGGCATTTGCCTTGTTTATGATATTGCTGTTTCGCCAGAAGATAGTTACAGTTTCTCTTATTTGCTGGGTTTTGCTTGTTTGTTACAGCAGAATGTACCTTGGTGTACATTACCCATCAGATATATTGGGTGGAATGATTTTGGGACTTATATGTAGTTCCTTAATGTTCTGGCTATATACAGTTACCGACCGTAAGTTTATCAAGAAGGCTTAGCGTAATTTTGAGCCTGTTTCGTCTTTTCTTACAACCAATCTATTAATATCGCTTCAATATGAAATACAACTTATTAGGAAATACAGGGCTTAAAGTATCAGAATTGTGTTTAGGCACCATGACATTTGGCGGCAAAGGAATTTGGACAGCAATAGGTGGCATAGACCAAAAAGCCGCAGATGAACTTGTTAAGAGATCAATTGAAGGCGGCATTAATTTTATTGATACAGCCAATGTATACTCTGAGGGGCTTTCGGAAGAAATGACAGGCAAGGCTATACGAAACCTTAACCTGAAGCGCGATGACCTGGTGATAGCAACCAAAGTACGTGGTAAGATGAGCGAAGGGCCTAATGGAAGCGGGCTTACGCGTAAGCATATATTGCACGAGGTGGAAGCCAGTCTGAAGCGACTTAATATGGATTACATTGACCTTTACCAGATACATGGTTTTGATGAATTAACTCCACTAGAGGAAACTATAGATATACTGGATTCGCTTGTTAAAAGTGGCAAGGTACGTTACATTGGCTGCAGCAATTTGGCTGCATGGCATATTATGAAGGCTTTATCGTATTCGCACTATAACCGCATTTCTAAATTTGTATCCTTGCAAGCTTATTATACTATTGCAGGCAGAGACCTGGAAAGAGACATCGTCCCCATGTTAAAAGATCAGAATATAGGGTTGATGGTTTGGAGTCCTTTAGCCGGTGGAATTTTAAGTGGAAAGTATTCCCGCAAAATGGAAGCAGAAGCTGGCTCCAGGCGCATGAACTACGACTTTCCTCCAATCAATAAAGAAAAAGCCTTTGATATAATTGACGTATTGGAGGCAATGGCAAAAGAAAAGAAAGCCTCGGTAGCGCAACTGGCACTGGCATGGTTATTGCACCAACGTGTAGTAACAACTATAATTATAGGTGCTAAGAAAATTGAACAACTGGAGGATAACCTTAAATCTAC
>JABCZW010000065.1 GCA_013289475.1 Bacteroidota bacterium | reverse complement strand
CAAAAACAAAATTCAACAGCATGGTGCTTTAGCTTTCTACATTGCCCTACAGGGTAATGTATGCTTGGGATTGGCTTTTAGTACCAAAGAAGGAGAAGCCTATTTTATAAGTGCACCTCATGAAGATGAGTGGTCATTATTAAAAGACATTTTTGAAAATACCAACATGAAAATTGGCTATGATATTAAAAAGTGTATTAAGTTTCTGCATGGCAAAGGCATAAGAGTAAATGGAGATTTTTTCGATGTACTTATTGCTCATTTTCTTGTATGGCCTGAAAGCAATCACTCTATCCCGGACATAGCGGATAAAGTAATTAATCTGGCAATAGTGGAATTTGGCGCTGAAACTCGCAAGCCTTTAAAAGAACAGTTGAGCATGGACATGATGTCGAGTGACCAGATAATACCGATATGTTGTCAGCGAGCCGATGTGTTGTTCAGATTGAATGATCTCCTGGCAAAAAAATTGGACACGGAAGGTGCAAAACGTTTATTTGATGAAGTTGAAATTCCGTTGGAAGTAGTTTTAGCTGACATGGAATTAGAGGGAGTAAGAATAAATAAGGATGCATTAAAAGAAATTTCAGGTGAACTCCAAAATGATATTGAAGGCTTGAAAAAGGTTATATATGGTTTATCGGGGAAAGAATTTAATATTGATTCGCCCAAGCAGGTTGGCGATGTACTTTTTGAAAAACTGAAGATAACCGATAAAGCAAAGAAGACAAAAACAGGCCAATATTCAACCGGTGAGGAAATACTTACACCATTATTAGGCAAGCACCCTATAATACAAAACATATTAGACTACCGTGAATTGCAAAAACTTAAAAATACTTATGTAGATGCTCTTCCGCAATTAATCGATGTAAAAACCGGCAGGCTACATACTACTTTTAACCAGGTGGTGGCAGTTACCGGCAGGTTGAGCTCGGAGGACCCAAACCTGCAAAACATTCCTATCCGTACCGAAAGAGGTCGCGAAATACGCAAGGCATTTATTCCGGGCGATGAAAACAGAGTTCTGTTATCGGCAGACTATTCGCAAATAGAATTAAGAATTATTGCATCACTAAGTGAAGATCAGGCCATGATAGAAGCTTTCAAACAGAATGTAGACATTCACTCTGCCACTGCTGCAAGAATATATAATGTCGAATTAGATAAAGTAACATCTACAATGCGCAGAAATGCCAAGACCGTAAACTTTGGAATTATATATGGCTTATCTGCATTTGGCTTATCACAAAGATTAGGAATACCCACTAAAGAAGCAACCGAAATAATTAACCAGTACTTTATACAGTATTCAGGTATAAAAGAATACATGGATAAAAGCATAGCAACAGCAAGAGAAAAGGGATATGTAGAAACATTGATGGGCAGAAAACGTCGCCTCCCTGACATTAATTCTAAGAATTATGTTGTACGCGGTTTTGCCGAACGCAATGCTATAAATGCACCTATACAAGGCTCGGCAGCCGACATGATAAAGATTGCCATGATCAATATCTTCAACGAGATAAAGAAAATGAAACTGCGTTCGAAAATGATATTGACCGTACATGACGAATTGGTTTTTGATGTTTATCCCGATGAGATGGATCAGTTAAAGCCTATGGTTGAGCATAAAATGAAAACAGCCATGAAACTTAATGTGCCTGTGGATGTAAATATGGGTGTTGGCAAAAACTGGTTGGAAGCGCACTAACCATTAGCTATATATTCCTGTTAAAAACTGTTAATCTTTAACTTAAAGAGAGTTTAGTGATTTACCTTTGACACTATGAAATTGTCAGCCCGTATATTATTGGTATTCTTCTCCTTTTTGATTGTCCAGCCCTTAGTTGTTTGGGCTGTACCTAATCAAACTGTCGAAACATGCGCTAAATCATGTTGTGGTCATCATAAAGAAAAGAAAGTGCCTAACCCGATGAAGAACATGTGCGGAGAAATGGCATGTAACCCTTTTGCAGAATATAGCTGTTGCACCGGGTTTATAGTTTCGAACAAAACAATATTCTCTTTTACTCCTGAAAAACTTTGGGAGAAAGATGCATTATTCACTCAGTCTTATACGTCAAACTTTGTCGGCGATTGCTGGCGCCCGCCTGAAAATACTGTTACCATTCTCGGATAACATAAACAGTATTTTAAATTTTTAAAATAATATATCATGAAACGTAAACTTGTTATAGCAGGTTCAGCTATGCTTCTTGCATTGTCTGCTCTTGCACAAAGCGGTACAACCAAAAACAGCACTAATGATAAACCTTGCTGTTCAACCTGTACAAAAACATGCGGATGCGATAAAAGTTGCTGCCCTAACGGCAAATGCGATAAAAGCAAATGCACGCATGAAACCTGCAAATCGAAAGATTGCTGCAGTAAGTAATATGTAACCTTGTTACATTTAAAAGGGAGGCAAATGCCTCCCTTTTTTTATTATCTATTAGTCAGTGTTTATAGTTTTCTATTTACGATATTTGCACAAAATAATTTATACATGAAGAAGAATCTACTTGTTTTAGGAATATTTTTCGGAATAGCTTTCTCCGCTTCAGCACAAAATTCCTCATTGTGGGGCATGACCCAGGGTGGCGGCAGTAAAGCGCTTGGCAATATATTTAAATACCGTCCTGGCATGGCTGCAGATAGCGATGTGTATGATTTTGCAGGCTGGTATGGTGCAAATCCTTATGGCAGTTTGTTCCAGGCATCTGATGGTTTATTATACGGTACCACCCAGCAAGGCGGACCCGGTAGCGTTAATTACGGTCTTTATTTCAACATCGATCCTGTTTCAGGAACATATAATGTGGTGTATAATTTCGACAGCGTGCATGGAAGCTACCCTACCGGTGGTCTTATGCAAGCTTCGAATGGTTTGCTTTATGGCATGACCTACTACGGTGGGCCTAAAAATTTTGGTGTGATTTTCAGTTACGATATAAGCACAGGAAAAGACAGTGTAGTTTATTATTTTGATAGCATACACGGCCGTTGGCCAAATGGAAGCCTTATACAGGCAAAAGACAGCCTGCTTTATGGAATGTGTAACGGCGGTGGTCCTGTAGATGGCGGAGTTATTTTTAGTTTGAATACCAAAACAGGGCAGGAAAAAGTTTTGGCAAATCTTATTGGCAGCAATGGCAATTGGCCCATTGGAGACCTGGTACAAGCACCTAATGGGCTTTTATATGGTATGACGAATGCAGGTGGTGCAAATAATGATGGTGTACTTTTCGCTTATAACCCTAAAACAGGTAAAGACAGTGTGAAGGTTGTATTCAATGGTGTTAATGGTGGATGGCCTTATGGCAGCCTTATTGTGGCATCTAATGGACTATTATATGGCGTTACACAAATTGGCGGAACAAAAAAACTTGGTGCAGTGTTCAGTTATAATACTGCAGCAAATAAATATACAGTAGAGGCAAGTTTTGATAGCGCAAAACATGCTGCATATTTACCTATTGGTTCTTTGGTGCAAGCCCCCGATGGCTTATTATACGGTATGACCAATGCAGGTGGGCCGGGTAATAATGGCTCTATATTCCAGTTTGACCCACTTACCAATAAAGATAGTGTAGATACTTATTTTAATGGCGTTAACGGGCAGTTGCCTCAATATGGTTCTCTCATTGTGCTGGGTGGCTCTACAGTAGGAATACCAACAATAAGTACGCATAAAGATAATACGCAGATATATCCTAATCCGTTTACCAATTCTACTTTAGTTAGCTTTAATCAACCCGGTAAGCATTATTTAGAAATACTGGATATTACGGGAAAAATAATAAGCAATACCGAGTGTAATGGTAAGGAATATACATTGAGCAGAAATAGTCTTTCAACAGGAGTGTATTTTGTTAGGGTATTTGATGAATCTAAACACCTGGTTTCTGTAAACAGAGTAGTGGTAGAATAGAGAAATCTATTTTTCCACCCGTTCTTTCAGCACTTTGTTCATTAATTCAAAGCCTTGTTTTGTATTAATATCAAGCATCTTTTTAAATAAAGGAATTAATATTCCTTTGAATTGCTCGCGTTGCACAAAAGTGGTGGTGTCATTTCCGTTATCAATAAGTTCAAAGATATGTTCGCCATCAAAAAGCCCGGGGATAATCATATGCCCCAACCAGCGGAATTCTTTATTCTTATCAAGTTTTAAAACAACTGGCTTGAAGGTCATCCCGTTTGCACCGGGTGGTTCAATCCTAACAACAATTTTATTATTTACTGCAACATCTCCATCTAACCATCTTAAAAATGGGTTCCAGTTTGGATAATCACGAAAATTGCTAAGTACCCTCCAAACTTTATCCGGTGCAGCATTTATGGTTATTTCTGTTCTTATTTCTTTCATAGTAGTTCAAAGGTATTGTATACAATCACCTTGAGCCATAATAATTAGGTAATTGGACAGGGAATGTAGGTGAAAGGCAGAAAGAGTCGGTGAATAAAAAAAAGGCCGGCATATTGCGATACCGGCCTTAAACCAACAATTAGTAAAATCTATTAATTATATCTTAATAAACTTTCTTACTAAAGTTGTTTTGTCATTATACAGTTTTATAAAATAATTACCCGGAGCTAATTTATTAACCGGAATAACAGCCTCAGTACCAACAATCGTAGATGTACTTACTATCTCGCCAAGTACATTATAAATAGTTGCATAAAGAAACCCGGTGTTTCCTGTATTGTTCCTTATATTAAGATCTTCTGATACAGGATTTGGATATATTTCAAATCCGCCGCTGACTGCAATTTCATTAATGCCTGTAACCGTGCTCTGATCAAATACTGCAAAAGGGCTCATAGATGTTATGCCTTTCCTTTGCAGACTAACCATACCGCTTCCGCCAATGGTTGCAGTCAGGGAGTCGCCAATTTTATCCCATGCACCCGCTGTATAGTGTGATATATAATCTCCTGTATGTATAAAGCCATTTACTTCTATAGCAGGAGACCAGGACAATTGCATATCCGCATTCAAGCCAGAGGTAATACTGGTTTGAAATAACCATGTTGAATTTACCATGGGCTGGCTGGAAGATATTAAAGTACCTGTTGTTCCTTGCGAATAAACACCTGATGAAGCATTCACCCCTATTGTACCGGTAGATGAACCTGTATTAAGAGTAATACTTGCAGGAGAATAATGCGCTGCAGTACCAACATAAAAAGTAGAAGTTCCAGCGGTTGTTGCATTCATTGTCAGGTAACCACCTGCACCTGTTATTACATAAGCATTACTATTTGCACCGGTAATATTACCCGCCGCTGCAATTTGTAAATTATGGCTTCCCGTATTTACATAACCGCTTATAAAGACAAGATTATTATTAACTATTAAATCGGAACCAAGCATTATAGAACCCGCAGCACCAATCTTTACGGTAAGATTATATACGTTGTTTCCCGGGTAGCTAAAAGTTACGGCTCCTGCAGTAGAACTAGCAGCAGTTATAGTAACCGTAGAAGCAGAAGTAGAAAACAACATACCACTTCCTGCAGCTGCAATGTTTCCATTAATAGAAAGATTGTGGCCATTAAGAACCAATGTTCCTGTTTCAAGGTTTATAGTATCTACTGCCATATCAGTACCTAATGTTACTGTATTGCCGGTACCCACATTAAGAATAAAATTACCTAGGCTCCCCGATAACGATATTGGTGTTATAATTGATGAACTCCCTTCAATATCAATGCCAGACTTATCATTTACCATTAAAGAGCCTGTACCGCTAAAACTTCCGTTAAGTGTAATTTTTACTCCGCTCATACTAAGATTACTGCCTCCTGAAAGAGATAAAGTGCCATTAACAGAAAGGTTTGATGCCAGGGTAACTGATTTTCCCGAGCCCACATTTAAAGTAAGGTTATTTAAAGTCTGATAACTGCTCGCAAAAGCTATAGATGACGATAATCCACCACTAGTATTAATTACCAGGTTAGCGCTGGCATCACCCATAAATGTACCACTTCCCCATACCTGCCCATTTAAAGTCAGGTTATATCCATTAAGCGTTAGAGAACCACTCAATAGTTTTAAGGAATCATTCAATGTCACATTTGATCCGAGGGCAACACTATTTCCCGTTGAAACATTGATTGTAACATTTCCTAACCCCGAACCACTTAACTCCATACCAGCAGTGGTAGAGGAAGCTGTATAGTTTACAGTATATGCAGATGAAAGCCCGAGTGTACCGCCGCTGACTGAAAGCGAGCCTCCTTTTACATCAACAGTAGAAGCGGCAGCCATAGTCAAACTACCTCCCGTCTGAATACTAATGATGCCGGTAAGGGTAAGTGTATTATTAACCATAATAACAGCCGATGAACTAAGGCTGGCTATAGAATTTGTAAGCGTATTTGCTGTAACAGAGCCGGAAAAAGAAAAAGTGCTGCCTGTGCTCAGCATTATGTTATTTGCAACAATAGTACCGCTACCGGAAATAGTGCCGGAAGTAAGTATAAGTGAATTAGCGCCGGAAGTAAGTGTGCCATTAACTGTTACCTGCGACAGGATTCCATTAACTATAACAGTACTATCCATTGTAACTGTTAAGCCGGCGCCAATAGTAACCTGGTCAATTACGCCCAACTTAAATGCTGGGGCTGATCCGCCCCATGTTGCTGCACTGCTCCAGTTGCCTGAAGCAACTGCCGTATATGTTGCACCCGATGCAAAACCTCCGCTCAGCGTTGCTGCCAGAAGTACCAAACCAATTTTTGCAGAGTTGTATAATTTAGTTTTCATGATTTTTTAAGTTTTAAATTTTGTATTAGTTATTAGTTAATTAATTCTGAGAGCAAAACTAAATACAGTGAAGAGGGGATTTTCCCAATTTTCGATAAACACAATCTTTTCTCGTTTAAAAGCTGCCGGATAGAATATGAACTAAAAGCATGGAAATTTCATGCAGAGCCAATGCCGGCCAGCAACTAATTAAATGAACAGTAAATTAATTGAGCTCGGAATCAGGACTTAACAGGGGTCAATCCCATTTCCTTACCTGTCTTGATCATGTAGTTAAGTGCAGCCTCACGCTGGTTAGGAATAGTTCCTTCCAATACTGCTTCGCGTATAGCATCTTTAATAAGGCCTACTTGTAATGACGGGCCAATACCAAAGTATTCCATAATATCTTGTCCGCTAACCGGTGGTTGCCAGTTACGCAAATTATCTTTTTCTTCTACTTCCTTAAGTTTTTGCCTTACCAGTTGAAAATTTTTCAAATAGCGCTTTTGCTTGCCAAAATCTTTGGTGGTAATATCGGCTTCACATAATAACATAAGATCATCAATATCATCACCGGCCTCAAGCAATAATCTTCTCACAGCCGAATCAGTAACTGTTTCATGTGCAAGAACAATAGGCCTGAGGTGCAGCAGAACCATTTTCTGCACATATTTCATTTTTTCATTTTGCGGTAATTTCAACTCGGCAAATATTTTCGGAACCATTCGTGCGCCTTTATCTTCGTGCCCATGGAAGGTCCACCCTACTTTAGGATCGAAACGTTTGGTTGGAGGTTTGGCAATATCGTGCAACACGGCAGACCAACGCAACCACAGATCTTTGGTACGAAGCGAAAGATTATCCAATACCTGCAGCGTGTGGTAAAAATTATCTTTGTGCCCCTGCCCATTTATTATTTCAACCCCATACAAGGCAACCATTTCAGGAAATATAAAATGCAACAAGCCACTATCAAATAACAGTTCGAACCCAATGGAAGGAATATCTGCCAGGATCATTTTGTTCAATTCCTCTGCAATTCTTTCTTTTGATATTATTTTTATCCGCTCCTTGTTCTTACATATCGACTCAAACGATTTCGGTTCTATTTTAAAATCCAACTGGGCAGCAAAACGTATGGCCCGCATCATACGCAAAGGATCATCGCTATAAGTTATATCTGGGTCGAGTGGTGTTCTTATAATTCTATCTTCAATATCCTTTACTCCATTAAACGGGTCGAGCAATACGCCATAGTTTTTCTTATTCAGGCCAATTGCCAATGCATTAATGGTAAAGTCTCTGCGCTTCTGGTCATCTTCAAGCGTGCCATCTTCCACCACAGGCTTGCGCGATTCACGGTTATATGATTCTTTTCTGGCTCCGACAAATTCTATATCATAGTCTTCATAAACTAATTGAGCAGTACCGAAATTTTTAAATACGTTCACTTGCTTATCACCCAGCCGTGCAGCAACATTCAATGCCAGGTCAATACCTTTTCCAACAACAACAATATCAATATCCTTACAAGGTCGATAAAGAATAGCATCGCGCACAAATCCTCCCACCACATAAGCATCCACTCCCATTTCATCAGCTACTGCCGAAACAACTTTAAATACCGGATGGGCAAGCGCCTCAACCATAGATGATGTATGTATATCCTTTTCTGTACTCACTATCTTATAATCTCTATTTCACCATTAATACCAATCTTCATAATCCGCGATGGATTGCTTTTTCTTGTTTCATGCTGCCTCAAATTTACCACATAATCCACACTATCTTTTATAGCATCACTTATATCATCAAATCTTTCAGGTGCAGATTCTCCGCTAATATTAGCCGAGGTCGAAACCAATGGCTTACGGATGGTATGAATAAGCATTTTGCAAAATTCATCTTTCACAACCCGTATAGCTATAGTACCATCTTCCGCCACCAAAGCTTTAGCTATGCCTTTGGCTTTCGGGTAAATTATAGTCAGTGGTTTCTCTGCGTACTCTACAAGGTCCTTCGTTACTTCCGGCACCTCGGCATAAAAGCTTACCTGGTGTGGCTCTGCCACTAAAATTATCATGCTCTTTGATGAGGGCCTTTGCTTAATGTCAAATATTCTTTGAACGGCTTCTTCATTTTTAGCGTCGCAGCCAATACCCCATATAGTATCGGTAGGGTAAAGAATAATTCCTCCCTTGCTTAAAACACTGGCGCATTTTTTTACTTCTTCGATCATGCGCTATTTGGTAGAGTGATCTATTTTCTGCTGAAGATTTTTTATATAATCATCGCCCACATTGAATTTTACATTTTTAGCCAATAAAGCAAAACTCAGGGCATTTTTATAATCATTCATTTTTTCGTAAGTAACTGCAATGTCAAATAAACACTGGCCATTCCCCGGTTCAACCTTATTGTAATAATTAAAATCGGTAAGAGCTTCCTTGTACTTAGCCATATTCCATTCCATGGCTCCACGGTCAAGATAGCTCATTGGGTTATCGGGATATAGGCTTATAAGCTTATTATAATCAGCTATTGCATTAGCGTATTGGTTTAGCGATTGATAGGCCCCTGCCCTATTCTGTAACAGTTTTTCATTATTGGGCTGTTTCTTATATACATAATCAAAGTCTTTCATTCCCAGGTCATACCTTTTCATCATGCAATATGTAATTCCTCTATCCAGGTGAGCATCGAAACTTGTACTATCTAATTTCAGTGCCATAGTATACGCAGCAAGCGAACTGTCAAACTGTTTCCTCAGCCCATATATATTGGCAAGATTGCTGTAAGTACCTGCATCAGCCATATGTATTTTTACAAGTGTATCGTAGTTTGCAAATGCGCTATCGAAATACACAGGGTTCTTAGGGCCAAGGTCGGCATAAAAATTACCAAGGTTTTTATATGAAGTCTGAACCTGCCGTGGGTATTTTTTAATTACATCCTGCCACAGAGTTTTAGTATTATACCAAACTTTGGTACGGTCAATGGTAAGATATCCGAATATAGAAGAAGCCACCACAGCAAACCCGATGATGATATTTTTTGAAGCAGGTACCTTTTGCAGAAGTACATACAGAAAGTAAACAGCCATAAATATCAACCCGATATATGCCACATAGCTATATCTCTCTGACATTATAGTGGCGCCCACCGATACAAACTGAAGAATGAGCAAAACATTAAATAAATAAAAACCAAAACCTGCGAGGGCTACCCTGAAATAATTTTCTCCCCCTCTATATGCAAGGTACAGTATAGTCCCGGGAATAAGCATGGCAAGCATGGGTGTTAAATAGAATATAAATGGCAGATGTTCCTTTAGATCTGCAACATATTTCACCATAAAAACAACATTCACCACAAATATTCCACAACCTATTAACGTAAAAGGGAGATATTTTTTACCCGCACTGAAAGCGGCAATGAGTAAAATTGCAGGAATAAGGATAGCTATCAATGGATCGATATAAAAGCTGAATGGCACATTGGCCTTCGGGCCCAGAATGGTATTAGGATACGGATAGAATGAGCATAAATGCTCCGGTACAAATGCTTTAGCAAGATATGCCAGGAAACTATAACAGGTAAACATAAGCCGCTGCAGAATAGAAAAGGTCTGGAAAGAGGCAACCGCACCCGATGCCTTTTGAATGTGGAAGGTATACCAACCAAAAAACAGAGAGAATAAAAAGAAAGGAGCTTTTTCATATAATAGTTTCCATTCTATTTTTCTCTTCAACAAGATATCTAAAGCAAAAAGCGATAATGGGAAAACGACTGCCATTGCTTTAGAAAGATTTGACAATACAAACAATACGAAAACTATACCCAGCCATTTTAATTTTTCTCCATTAATGTATTTCAGGTACACCATTAACCCGATCAGGTAAAAGAAAGTGTATAACAGATCTTTACGCTCTGCCGCCCACGAAACCGATTCTACGTGCATTGGGTGTATGCCATGCCATAATGCGCCAAGACCGGCAAACCATGTAATATGCTTAAATGTTCCGTAGCCTGCACCAGCCATAGCTTTGAAAACCATAAGCAATAAAAAGAAAACGAGGCATGCGTTAATAATATGAATACAGATATTGGTTACATAATATGGTTCAGGATTAAGCTTAAAATAATGGTAATTAGCCACCAGTGATAACATGGTTAAAGGATGATAATTGCTGGGAGTAGGGATGCCATATAAAATGGTATCCATGTTGGCCTTGTTACTTGAATTTTGTACAAATGGATTCTCGGTTATATACACACCATCGTCCCAATTGGTAAACTGGTTAGTTAAACTAAACCGGTAGCAATAAAAAGTACTTGCAATTACTACTAATAACAAAACCCATTTAAGCCACTTTTCATACGACTCTGGTTCAATTTCATTTTGTGTGTATACAGATTGGCTCTTCTTCGCAGCCTGGGTATTGCCTTTAGAAGGTGCTGCACCCTTAGCAATGGGGGCAGGTTTTTGCAACCTGTATTTATTACTTTTTTTACTCATTTACTTTGCGCGCCTATATGTGCTTTCAGGTCGCTAATATAATCTTCGTTTACCTGCACACCTAATTTTTTAGCTGTCATAGCATCTTGCAATGCGGCGGTATAGTTACCCATTTCTTTATAAACTTGTACCCTGTAAATATAAAGGTCCTTATTATCAGGGTTAATTTGATCAAAAACTGTCAAATCAGCCAATGCCTCTTTATACTTTTTCATTTTAACATAGCTACGGGCGCGGCTAAAGTACGCATCGGCACTTTCAGGATCAAGCTGAATGGCCATAGAGTAATCTGAAATAGCTGAATCCAGTTTACCGCTCATATCATAAAGATTTCCCCGGTTTCGGTATAGTGAAGGATCGCTGGAATTCTTTGAAGCTACATAGGAAAAATCCTTAAGCGCCTCATCGTATTTATTAACATGACAATAAGCAATACCTCTATTCATATGTGCCTGTGTATAGTTTTTATCGGCAGCAAGGGCAGAATCACAATCGGCAATGGCTTGTGTGTAGTTGCCCTTTACACGGAAAATATCGGAACGGTTAACCAATGCCTCAGGAAAAGAAGATTGAAGCCTGATCGCCTCATTAAAGTTCACGAGTGCGGAATCTAACTGTTCGTGTTTTTGAAAATAACTACCCAGATCATTATATGCTATGGGCACATCTTTGTGTTGGCGTATCACATCTTTC
>JABCZW010000064.1 GCA_013289475.1 Bacteroidota bacterium | reverse complement strand
ACCACATCGCCCAAATTGCGCGAAAATATAGGCAGCGAATTAAACTGGAATACATCCAGGTTAATGTCGCTTAGTGCACGTCCGAGCTTATAGGTATCAATAAGCCTGATACCATAAACGTTGTCATTCAGAAAATCCTCGCTGAGGCGGGTCTCCAGGCATAACATGTTTTGCTGTTTTTTCATGCGTTTAGTTATTGGTTAGCCAAAGGTACGGAGGGTATAAGGCTATAAAACGTATATGGAGTCAACTGTTATCCACAGTTTTATTAACAAAATATTAAATAAAGATGGTTACCAGGTAATACCTGTAAAAGAACCTTTAGCTGTATCTACTCCACCACCTGCAATGGGTGATGTTTCGTTACACAGGAATGTAAAATTCCCCTCAACCAGGTGGCTGCCACTAGCTGTATTGAGTGAAGTGAGTTGGATATTACCCAAATGGGTGTTATCAGTATAGTAAATAGTATCGGCATGATCCCTTATGGTCATTGAAGCATAGTTGGGGGATGATTTGGCAGCCAGCGTAAAATTGCCATATTGCTTTGCAGTAACTACTAATGTAATAAAACAAGTATCGGGTTTACCCTTCGATTCTAAGTTCATTGTAAGTAAATTACCAGCATACGTAACTGAATTAACCGTAAAATTCCGTTGATAACCACCAGCCTTTGCCGTAAATGTTGGTGGGCCTGAAGCCGTCGCCGGACCTGAGGCATTTTTAGCGCAGGCAGCTAATAACAATACTATTCCGAAGAGGATAACACCAATGTATCTATATGTGTTTGAATGAGTCATTGCATTCATTTTCCGGTGTTGAAGTGGCTTATTCTATATAACAAGATATGTAAAGGTAAGAAAAAAAATCCTTTACATAGATTCTTTACCTGTTAAGAATGGGTAAATAAGCCTGCCATGGCCCGGTTTCCTGCTTATATTGCTTTGCCATAACCCTTGCTATTTGCGCAATATGGTTAAGGTCATGCACTACCCATGTAGATAGCAATTGCCTTAATGTTACTACACCAAATGCAGGATGAATGCCTGTTTTATTTAAATCTGACTCAGAAAGTCTTTTCGATTTAAGTGTAATTAACCCTTGCTTTCGTTCTTCTTTAAATTCATCAATTAAAGCTTGCAATGATTTTCCTTCGCTATTCTTAAACTGGGCAAACCTGTCAAAGGGCTCAAATTTTTTATCGCCTTTATCAGAAAGAATAATCTCTAAGCGCGGAATCCAGTCGGTTTTCTCTCCATGTATCAAATGACCCACCACATCATAAGGGCTCCAGGTATCGGGACCTTCATTATTCATTACCCAATCGGGCGATAAGCCTTTTAGCATTTCTTCTATCACTACCGGTGTGCGTTCCAGTATCTCAATCGATTTGTTTATATCAAGCTCCATATTCATTTATTATTATGTTCTTTTCAGGCAATAGATGAAACTATTCATACTGGTGAAAACTATATAATCATTAGTTATTGCAACGGTATTAAATATACCACCCAGTTTCTCCGACATTATTATATAGTCATCTCCTGTTTTAAGAATCTTATCAATATCATCGCGCATAGAATCATCTGCCTTTAAATATTGCGATTGATTGGCAGTATAGCTTTCATTAGCAAATGCCCATTCTATCTTGCCTGTTTTTCTATCAATACAGTCTAATTTACCCAAAGCCGTACCAACATATATCTTGCTTTGGCTATAAACACATTTGCCAAACACTTCCGATTTCAGTTTTGTCTCCCAAATATCTACCCCATAAATACCGTCCATGCAAACCAATACCAAAGGGTCGGATGTAGTAACCAGTAACACAGAGTCGGTTCTAGGCGACAAACTAATATCGGTTACCCAGCCTCCGGGGTATGCCCTGGTCCAATGCACTGTACCTTTTTCAGCATCAATGGCATACAGGTTATAGTCTCTCCCGCCTATATATACCCGGTCATTAGCATATGTAGGAGGAAACTGAAACTCACCTTTTGCAAAATAATCGTGCCCGAGTGATTTGAACTTCCAAACCAATTGTCCGTTATCAATATTAATGGCATACAGATTACCATCAAAAGAACCTGCAAATAATTTGCCTTTGCCAAATGCAAAAGCAGTATGCACCATTCCGTTAGTTTTATACTTCCACAGGAGCTCTAAGTTGGCAGGGTTGAATGCATATATGCAACTATCGGAAGAACCTATGTAAAGCTTTCCGTTATATATAACAGGTGAGCTTTGATGATAATCATAAACATCATATTGTGACTCTTTTGTTTTATATGATTTTTGAAGTTTACCATTAGCCTTATTAATGCTGTATAAGCCATCGCCACTCAAAAAGAAAAGATCATTACCATTTATGCATACAGTAGAACGAACTTGCCCTTTTGTTTTAAATTTCCAAATTATCTTTCCGGTGTTAATATTTACCGCATACATATTGCTATCGGTGCTGCCGGCATAAACAATATCATTATCAATTACAGGGGAAGAAACAAAGGATGCACTTGCTTTGAATTTCCATGCCACTGATGGCATTGGGTTAAAATCAGGTATTTGGCTTAATGCGCTAAGTGCCAGTAGACTAAACAAAACTGCAATAGAAGTTCTTTTCATGCGTTAATTTGATTATAAAACTATACTAATTTAGAACTCTATTATCCTTGGACTACATGCTAAAAAGGCTAAGTTTATATATATGTTTATTGATACTTGTTTTATTCTGCTTTTCAGAATGCACTAAAAATGTTACTGTTATTGTGCCCAATGCACCAACCGAAATAACTGTTGAAGGGCATATAGAGCCGGGTGGATTGGCCTACCTCTATCTTTCAAAGAATTTTTCTTTTTTCGGAAATGTTGCAATAAGCAGCATATTGCAAAACAGTGTAATACATAATGCCATTGTTACTATTAGCGATGGAACCACCACTGACACCATGAGAGAACTCATACCCAGCATAGGCTATTATCAATCTTTAAGCATGAAGGGGCAAATTGGTAAAACTTATTCATTGCGTGTACAAGCAATAGGCCAGGTAGCAACAGCCAGTACAACTATATTACAACCCATACCATTGGATTCGGCTTGGTTTGAGGTAAAAAAAGGCAAAGATTCGTTGGGCCTTATTTACGCTAAACTTACTTCTCCATTGCCTGCTGGGCGTTGCTACAGGTGGATGACTCAACGGGTAGGAAAAGACACCACTTACATTCCTCCATTCTTCTCTGCATTTAATGATCAATTCTTCGCAGGGCAAACAATTGAATTTTCATACCAACGCGGGACATTCCCCGGATCTAAAGCCGCAGATGATACAAACGCCGAAGCCGGTTATTTTAAAAAGGGAGAAACGGTATCGGTTAAATTCTGTACTATTGACCCTACAGCTTATCTTTTCTATAAAACATATTATACTCAATTAGGCAGTGGAGGAAACCCTTTCGCATCAACATCGCCCATACTGGGTAATGTGCAGGGCGGGCAAGGCATTTGGTGCGGGTATGGCACAAGCTATAAAACGGTTATCTGCAAATAGAAATTATATAATTGTATCTTGCAGGCTAAATGAACCCAACTATTGAAAAGAAATTCAGGCGATTGGAAAATAGCCGCAGGGAATTGATTGAAGACCTGAAAAAGTTCGACAGTCAAAAATTTATTATCTCACCAGCGCCCGGCAAGTGGTCAGTTTCACAGGTATTTTATCATCTCGACAAAGCCGAAAGCCAGTCTGTAATATACGTGAGCAAGAAAATGCTTGATGTAAACAACCTGAAGAGAACCGGTATAAAAGAAGCTTACAGAACATTTCTTTTATGGCTGGGGCTTGCATCACCTATAAAATTCAAAGCACCAATTGAAGCATTGGGAGAAATGCCGGAAAAAGTATACTACACCGATATTACCCGGCAATGGGATGCAACTCGAACTAAACTGGAACAACTTTTAGAACTGCTACCAGAAGACATATTACGCAAAAATGTATTTAAACAACCTGTAATTGGCCGTATAAACATTTACCAGATGCTCGACTTTATGCAATGGCATTTCGACCGACACAGGAAACAGGTTTACCGGGCAATCAACCAGGTGACTTAATGATATATTATAGTCCCCTCATTTAACCCATGCTCAGATAGCAGGTAAATCATCATGCTTAATGATGATGCACCTAATTCCAATTCGCGCTTATTTATTTTATCAAAGGTATCAGCTGCGGTATGATGCGTATCAAAATAACGTTGAGAATCTGGCTGCAAACCAATCAGCAATGCGCCTTGATCTTTTAGCTTTTCAATATCAGCGCCACCATCGGTAGTCGAGAAGTCATATAATCCGTAAGGAAGCAATAAGTCCTTCCATTTCATTACCGCGTCTTTTTGGGCTTTTGTTCCATCCAGGCCAAAACCGAGTGGGGTTTCTCCACCAGCATCGGTTTCCAGTGCTGCAATATGTTCTTCTCCTTTACGCTTTGCTTCTTCGGCATATTTTTTTGCGCCCCTTCCTCCATTCTCTTCATTCATAAATATCACAATGCGTACCGTCCTTTTGGGCTTTATACCCAATGCTCTGTATGTGCGTAATACTTCTATCGATTGCACCACACCTGCCCCATCATCATTCGAACCCTGTGCAAGGTCCCATGAATCGAGATGGCCACCAACTGCAATAATTTCTTCCGGGTGCTGGCTTCCTCTTATTTCAGCAATTACATTATACGATTTTACGTCGGGCATGCTATAACAACTCATTTCAAAATGAAACCTGATCTTATTATCATTCTTTAACAACTTGCTTAATTGTTCTGCACCGCCTGTAGAAATAGCGCAACAAGGAATCTTAGGCAAGCTGTCATTGTATTGCATTACACCAGTATGCGGGTAATTATCTATTGAATTGGTAAGTGAACGCAATACCGTACCTATAGCCCCATAACGGGCAGCTTCGCTTGCACCGATATAACGGAACATAAAAGTTTTCTCATAAGCATCAAATGTATTTACAGCAGTTTCGTCAAACGGCTGGTTGAAGAAAACAATTTTACCGCGTAACCCGGCAGTGCCCATTTTTTTCAACTCTTCAAAACTATGCACTTCCACTACTTCGGCAGTAATGCCGCCTTGTGCCGTAGCTACTGAACCGCCCAATGCACATATAGGCACAGTTACTTCGCCTGAATTATTGGTCAGTATTTTTGCATTCTCTTTATCGCCTCTTCTCCAGCGCGGCACCATACAAGGTTGCAGGTAAACGGTATCGGCACCAATACTATCCATTAACTGATGGGTGTATTCTACTGCTGCAGCAGCCTGTGGTGATCCGGTTAGCCGTCCGCCTATTTTATTGCTTAAATAATCGAGCCATGCATAACACTTGCCATGCAGCATTATTTCATTCGTAATCTTTCGCAATTGCAGAGAGTCTTCTTTCTGTGCAGATGCAAGACTAAAAACCAACGTAGTAAAAAATAAAAAGGGGATCGACTTTTTTAACATAGCCTATGGGTTAGGCTTCAAAAGTACAATTTTATGAATTCCCATTTTAAATCCGCATTTTTTCTACCTTTGACAGTATCTCTACCCTATATGAGAAAACAAATACTTGCCTTTTCATTTTTACTTACAGGCTATTCTTTAGCCATAGCACAAACATGGTCTGCGGTTGGCATAGGTATCAAAGGAAACTTCACCACGTTAACTACATACAACAACAAACTTTATGCTAACGGTATTGATAGCCTGAATGGCAAAGCGGTAAGTTTTGCCTGCTGGGATGGTAAAGCATGGCATAATGCAGACTCAAACTTATCGGGCCGGGTTACAGCAATGGCAATTTACGAAGGCAGGCTTTACGCAGGCACTACCGAGAAACTCGGAGCCAATGCTATATACAGATTAATGTATTGGAATGATACACTTTGGACAAAGGTTAGTACTCTAAATGGCCCTATAAATTCATTAATTGCATTTAAGGGCAGCCTTTATGCGGGTGGCAAGTTTACTATGGCCGATACTACTAAAGTAAAATATATAGCAAGGTGGAACGATACAACGTGGCGTGCTCTTGGCCGGAACATAAGTAATAACGTTAGGGCTATTGCAGTTTTCCGCAACAACCTATATGTTGGTGGGCAATTCAGTGAAGTATTAAAGTGGAATGGCAGGTCCTGGGAATCGGCAATAGGAAGCAAAAGCATTCGCATGAGCGGATGGGTAAAATCATTTTGCATGTATAATGATGAACTGTATGCTTGCGGTGAGTTTAACTACCTGGCTAAATGGGATGGCACCGACTGGGCAACCGTAGGTTCTTTAAATGATGGAGCTTCAGCTATAGCCGAATGTAACGCAAGCTTGTATATTGGAGGAGACTTTATTTCTTCACCCGGCGGAGATTATTCATATCACATTGCAAGATATAAAGCCTCAACCATGTCGTGGGCTTGTTTGGGTGGAGTATTGTATTCGGGTGGCGACTGTAAACCATACTCAGGCACTGTTTGGGCATTGGCAGAATATAAAGGCGATATTTATATAGGAGGACAATTTATGATTGCAGGCGGCAAAGCAATAAGTAATATTGCAAAACTAACATCGCCTGAAAAGACACAATAGTATGAGACAAATAGCTCTGAAATATGGAATAATAGGTGGAATAGTAATTGCGCTGCCTATGTTTATTATTATTCCCAATATTGATTCTATAGGTTTTGAAAAAGGTGTGACAATATTATTCACTACCATGATTTTTAGTTTTTTGGCTGTTTACTTAGGGATTGGCGCAAACAGGAAAAAACTTGGTAGAGGTAACATTGGCTTTCGCAGTGCTTTTATTACCGGGATATTAATAACAGTGATTATTTCGACATTTTATGTTGCCAGTAGTTTACTCCTCTTCTATAAAATCACTCCTGATTTTCTCGACAAGTACAGTACATTTTCGCTCAACCAAATGAAAGCAAATCACCCTACCCAGGGGCAAATAAATGAATACATTAAGAATTATGAGGAAAGTAAAAAACAGGGCTCATTTATTATTGCTGCTATGATGTTTATGAAGCCGCTTACATTCGGCCTTTTCTTTACGCTTTCATCCTCGCTTATTCTGCGTAAAAAAGAGTTCACTCCGAGACTAAATTAATTATTGTATTATCCAGCTTCCGCTACTGGTTTTTACCGCTTTGTCTTTCTTTTTAGTTGGTGTTCCTTTACAATAATTATCAATATTCACCTTAGCTTGGATATATCCAAGTTCGTTCGAGGTATGAAAATCATTGCAGGCTTTTTCTTTATCGCCTAAAGCTAAATAACTATTGCCACGGCCATAAAAGGCTTCCGCATAGTCTTCCTGGAAACGCATAGCGGTAGTATAATCCTCAATAGCTGCTTTATAATCCTTCATTTTATCTTTACATAAAGCCCTGCAATAATATGCAACAGCATTATCTGAATCTAACTTAACCACTTCTGTAAAATCCTCGAGGCCGCTCTCGTAAAATGTCAATTGATACTTATCAAGTCCCCGGTTAAGGTAAGCTTCAGCATATTTAGGATCATTTTCAATGGCATTATTGTAATCATTGGCAGCATCACGGTATTTTTTCATTTCATCTAATGCCAGTCCACGATAAAAAAAAGCGGGCGCATCCTTGGGGTCAATTGCTATCACGAATGTCAGATCATCAAAGGCTTTTTCATATTCCTTCATATTTATTTCCATATAAGCACGGTTAAAATAGCCATCCATATTGCTCGAATCAAGCTGAATGGCCTTTGTATAATCAGTCATAGCCATAGTATCGCTCATTGCGTATTCAACATTACCTCTGTAGTTATAAGCATCAGAAAAATCGGGCCTTAACGCAATTGATTTATTAATGTCGCTAAGTGCAGATTCATTGTCATCATTTTTCGATTCGGCAATACCTTTATTCAAATAGGCATCGGCATCATTAGGGTTATATTTAATTACCTTTTTAAAGTCTTTAATTGCACCATCGTAATCATCCAGCGCCAATTTAACAAGCCCGCGACCATAATACGAATCGGTATCATTGCTATTAACATCTAAAATACTATCATAAATCCTCAATGATTTTTTATACTTACCATGTTCGTATAGCTTGGCTGCACGTACCTTGGCATTATACTGCCCCATAGAAGTGGTTGTAAATAAAAAGAACGCCAGAACAACAATAATTATATGTTTCATACTAAAATTTATTCTTGAACTTTTTCGCGTTTTTAATATGCGCTAAATGGTGCCCGCAATGCCACGAGTATAAAAACACAAGGTCGCTTACACTCATTTGCCTGTTATGTTCAGGATGCATTACTGTTTTCTTTAAATCTGCCTCAGTAAGACTATTTAATAAAACCTCCCAACGGTGGTGCAAGCCCTCAATCAATTTTAACGACCATTCAACAGGTGCATCAACACTATCAGGCAATTTTGCCCATTCTACTTCAGCATAGGGCTTAATGGTGGGATTGTTTTCTGTAAGCGCTAACTTTATCCTTATAAAAGCATTCATGTGGCTATCAGCAAGGTGATGCACTAACTGACGTATAGTCCAGCCATCAGGCCTGTGTAAATAATTTAAGCTTTCATCATCCAATATCCATACCTCTTTACTTAAAAAGGCAGGAAATTCACTTATTATTTTAATCCTGCTTTTTATATCTTCGGCAGTATAGGATTCCGGCCTTTTAAACTTGCCTGTAGGAAATTTCAGTTCATCGAGTGCAATCTGGTCCATGGGGGAATATATTATTACTGCAAAATTAGCAAAATTAGCCCAAGGAGGCAACAATAGCCCCAATTATAAAGGGCTTAATTCAATGCCAATCCTTTTTTTTATAAATTTGAGTTGCGATATACATCAGTAATACAGTGAAGAAATTTTATTGCCTCTTTATTTTAGCAATATTTATTCTTAGTTGCAACAGGAAAACCTATACGTGGTCGCCTGTGGGTAGCGGGGTAAATAATCTTGTTTGGTCGATTGCGACCTTTAAAGGTGAGATGTATGCCGGTGGAAGCTTTACCGTAGCAGGAGGCAAACAGGTTAACCATATTGCCCGTTGGAACGGCAGCGAATGGCACCTGGTTGGTAAAGGCATTAATAAAATGGTGTTGTGCATGGCACAATTTAACGGCAAGCTTTTTGCAGCCGGCGGTTTTGACAGCGCCGGTGGAGAACCTGCCTTAAACATAGCTTGCTGGAACGGAAACGAATGGCAGCCGGTAGGTAAAGGAATTAAAGGCACGGTATCGGCCTTATGTATATATAATAAAGAACTTTATGCAGCCGGAAGGTTTGATACTGTTGATGGTAAGCCTGCTCACTCCATTGCCCGCTGGGATGGAGAAAAATGGTCGGATGCAGGTACCGGACTTGATTCGGGTAAAATAAGTTTCATTTGCGGACTTGCAGTTTATCATGGAGAGCTTTATGCAAGTGGTAACTTCAGAGCTGTTGCAGGCAAGCAAGGCAACAATATATCTCGCTGGGATGGAAAAGAATGGAAAGCTGTGGGCCAGGGCATAAGCTACCCGCTTACTACAATGGCTACGTATAAAGACGAACTTTATGTATGCGGTGTATTTGACACAGCCGGCGGTACGCCAGCAAACTATATTGCCCGCTGGAATGGCAATGAATGGTCGCCAGTAGGTACCGGTGTGGGTAATGGCCAATTTGCCTCAATATGGTCGGTTACTACCTATAACGATGAACTGATTGTTGGCGGCTTATTTAAAAGTGCCGGTGAGCAACAAGCCAATTATATAGCTAAATGGAATGGCTCGAGCTGGGATCCGGTTGGAGGTGGTATGAATTCACCCGTACACTCACTTGGCGTTTATAACGACGAGCTCTATGCCGGCGGATTATTTGATACTGTTGAGGCCAAACCCATGAACCACATTGCAAGATGGAATGGGAAAATAAGCAAGTGAAAAATGAAAAGCAGTTTTCATTTTAACTATATTCGCCGTCCAATTACCCCTAAATTATGAACATAAGTATTGTAGGAACAGGTTATGTAGGATTAGTAACAGGTACATGTTTTGCTGAAACAGGTAATCATGTATTATGTGTAGATATTGACGAAGCCAAGGTTAATGCCATGCGTGCAGGCAAAATACCTATTTACGAACCTGATCTTGATATTCTTTTTGAAAGAAACCTGAAAGCCGGAAGACTTAAGTTTACCACCAAGCTTGAAGAAGCGGTACAAAAGACCGATGTTATTTTTCTTGCCCTCCCTACCCCACCTAATGAAGATGGCTCTGCCGATCTTTCTTATATACTTAAAGTTGCCGACCAGTTAGGTAAACTTATAACATCGTATAAAGTTATTGTTGATAAAAGTACCGTACCTGTTGGCACTGCAGAAAAAGTAAAAGACGCTATTGCAAAAAACTGCAAAAGCGATTTTGATGTCATTTCGAACCCTGAATTTTTACGTGAAGGTTTTGCTGTTGATGATTTTATGAAACCGGATAGGGTTGTCTTAGGTTTGTCATCTGATAAAGCCCGCAAAGTAATGGAAGAGCTATACAAGCCTTACGTTCGCCAGGGTAACCCGGTTTACTTTATGGACTTGCGCTCTGCTGAACTCACCAAGTATGCAGCTAACTCATTCCTTGCAACCAAAATTTCATTTATGAATGAAATTGCAAACCTGTGCGAAAAGGTTGGTGCCGATGTTGATATGGTACGTATGGGAATAGGCTCTGACCCAAGGATTGGTAAGAGGTTCTTATTCCCCGGAATTGGGTACGGAGGAAGTTGTTTCCCTAAGGATGTAAAAGCCTTGATACAATCTTCTGAAGAAAACAACTATGACTTCAGGATATTGAAATCGGTTGTGAATGTAAACGAATCGCAAAAACATATTCTTCTTTCGCGTGTAAAAAAACATTTCGGCAAACTGGAAGGATTAAAAATTGCCATGTGGGGCCTTGCTTTTAAACCCGATACAGATGATATAAGAGAAGCATCGGCACTGGTTATGATAGAGCAGTTATTAAAAGAAAAGGCTAGTGTAACAGCATTCGATCCTGCGGCTATGGATAATGTAAAGAAACTGGTTGGCGATAAAATAAAATATGCAGCCACTGAATATGAAGCATTAGAAGGTGCAGATGCGTTGATTATCGCAACCGAATGGAGCTTATTCCGCACCCCTGATTTTGCAGAAATGAAAAAGCACATGAAGAAATCTGTAATTTTTGATGGCAGAAACCTGTATGGTACTGACCAGATGGAAGGATTGGGCTTTACCTATTATAGCATTGGCAGAAAAAACATTACACTATGAAAAGAGTCCTGATTACAGGTGCGGCAGGTTTTTTAGGCTCACACTTATGCGATAGGTTTATAAAAGAAGGATATCATGTTATTGGCATGGATAACCTTATTACAGGAGACCTGCGCAATATTCAGCATCTTTTTAAATTAGAAAATTTTGAATTTTACCACCACGATGTATCCAAATTTGTATTTGTACCGGGAGACCTGCATTACATTCTTCACTTTGCATCTCCGGCAAGCCCTATAGACTATTTAAAGATACCTATACAAACGCTTAAAGTAGGTTCGTTAGGCACGCATAACCTACTTGGCTTAGCTAAAGCCAAAAATGCAAGAATGCTTATAGCATCAACATCTGAAGTATATGGCGACCCACTAATACATCCGCAGACCGAAGACTATTGGGGTAATGTAAACCCTGTCGGCCCGCGCGGAGTTTATGATGAAGCCAAACGCTTCCAGGAAGCTATAACCATGGCATACCATACTTTTCATAAATTAGAAACACGCATAGTACGCATATTTAATACTTATGGCCCACGTATGAGGCTTAACGATGGTCGTGTACTACCTACTTTTATTGGCCAGGCTATGCGTAACGAACCGCTTACCGCTTTCGGTGATGGCAGTCAGACACGTTCTTTCTGCTATGTATCTGACCTGGTTGATGGTATTTATAAGCTTTTGCTAAGCGATTATGCCGGCCCGGTAAATATTGGCAACCCTGCTGAGATTACTATAAATGAATTTGCAGAGGAAATTCTAAAACTCACCGGAAGCAAACAAAAAATAATTCATACCCCGTTACCTAAAGACGACCCGAAACAACGTAAGCCAGATATAACACTTGCCAGAAAATTATTAGGCTGGGAACCCAAAGTATCTCGTGCTGAAGG
>JABCZW010000063.1 GCA_013289475.1 Bacteroidota bacterium | reverse complement strand
AAACAGCACTGTTTAAGGGGAATAAAATTTCTCAGGCAAAAGTGCACAGTACATTTAACTTTAGAACACTGAAAGCAATTTCGGTTAAAGGAATAGAAAATGTTATTCTATGCGCTGTTAAAGATTATCCTGCCGAGTGGAAACAATACCTGCAAAAGAATTTCACCTTTATTGAACTGAACGAAAAAACACCTGTGCCTATTAAGAACGATTACCTGGATAAGGCAACATTGGGTAAAGACAGGCTGGCATCGGCAGTGGCAGCAAATAATATTTACCCGGGTAAAAATGTGTTGGCCATAAATGCCGGGACCTGCATTACGTATGATTTTGTTGATAATAAAGGAGTATATAAAGGAGGTAGTATATCACCAGGGCTTGAAATGCGTTTTAAGGCCATGCATACTTTTACGGGAAGATTGCCGTTACTTAAGCCTGATACAAAATTTAAAGGTTTGGTGGGTAAAACAACAAAAGAAAGTATGCTGGCAGGTGCACAGCAAGGCATGCTTAAGGAGATTGAGGGCATAATAACCTCATATAAGAGTAAATACCCCAATCTGCAAATAATAATGGCAGGAGGCTCGCTGCTGTGGCTCAAAGCAAGCCTTTCTATGAAAATAAATCCACAACCTTTCTTGACGCTTAAAGGACTTAATGTAATTTTGGCGTCCTGTCTTTCAAAAAGGTAGCTTAACAAAACAAAAGAGAGTCGGTATATTTATGGTAGTATTCCTAAAACGTATTTCATTTTTTATCGCATTACTTTGTATGCTACCGGCTGCTTCATGTTATGCCCAATCAGCTACCATATCTCCTTATTCGCGATATGGTATTGGCGATATAGCAGGCCAAAATGGTGTCCAAAGTTTCTCAATGGGAGGAACCGGCATTGCATTGCATAACGATAGCCTTAGCCCCTATTTTATAAACCTTAAGAACCCTGCTTCATACGTTTTTAATAAGGTTACTACATACGAAGCGGGCCTTTTAAATAATAACATACAACTTACATCTGAAGGGCAAAGCCATTTTAACAACAATACTTATTTCGGATACTTTGCTATTGCTTTCCCTATTGGCAATACTCTTGGAGCCAGTTTTGGTATGCGCCCCATGAGCAATGTAGGTTATAATATTAATACTACAGGTAATATTGATAGTAACGGAACTTCAATTGGTACTACCAACAACCAATATATAGGTACAGGTGGTATCAATCAATTGCATGTTGGTCTGGCCTATTCACCTAAGTTTTTTAAAAATGTTGCTTTTGGAGCTAATGTTTCCTATTTATTTGGTTACTTAAACTATACCGAAAATGTTATTTATTCACCAAATCTGCTGGCATTTAACAGCCAAAAGATTGAAAATGTAAACATACATGGCTTCAGTACCGATTATGGTATAATGTATACTATAGGAAGATTAGGCAAAAAACATGATAGTCTGTGGCAGGTAGTATTTGGAGCCACTGCATCAATGGGTAGTAATTTATTTGCTAATTATAACTTACTTTCATTGAGTTATGTACCTGCTGCTCCGCAAAACAATATTGATACTGTACAGGATAGCAGCGCCGGAGGAAGAATAAAAATACCAATGTCGTTTGGTGGTGGAATAACCATAATAAAACGCGATAAGAACAATAATAACCAATGGATGTTCTCGTTTGATCTGGCTTGGCAAAACTGGAGTCAATACTCTTTCTTAGGCCAAAACGGTAGTCTTAGTAATAGTAAACAAATGAATATTGGTTTTCAATATATTCCGCGTAAAAATTATTACGATAATAAAAATGGTAAAGTGCAGGCTTTCTTCAGTCGCATACATTATCGTTGGGGCTTTTCTGTTAATCAAACTTATCTCGATTTGAACAACACCCTTGTTAAAGATTATTGCGCCTCATTTGGTGTTGGCATCCCAATTGGAGCCCCATATGCACCACCTATGAATACACAGTTGGGAATACTGAACATTGGCGTACAACTTGGTCAGCTTGGCGATGTAACCAATGATTTGCTAAGAGAACGCTATGCCAAAGTGCTGGTAGCCTTTACCTTTAATAGCAGGTGGTTTCAAAAACGCCTGTACAATTAGGTTTCTGTATCTTTGCTTTTGCAAGATCAAATTATTCATGAACCATCTTCGTCTTGTTTCCGTTTCTTTAATTATTGTTAGCACATTTTGCCTTTTCTCCTGCGAAAACGATTTGAAGAAGGTGGCCATACTTACCGCTCCCGATCAAACTCCTTTGCTCGTTGAAGAAAACGCTAATATTGTTTACTCTGATTCAGGAAGAACAAAACTGAAACTGTTTGCACCCATTATTGAAAGCTTTGGCGGAAACGATCCTATTGATTCGTTTAAAAGGGGAATGAAGATTGATTTTTATGACGACTCACTGCATGTAATAAGCCATGTAAGCGCCAATAAAGGAGTGATGCACGATAATAAGAACAAACAATTAATGGAAGCCGATAATGATGTGGTAGTGGTAAACAAAAAAGGTGAACAATTAAATACCGAACAACTTTTTTGGGACGAAACAAAACATAAGATATATACCAATAAATTTGTGAAGATAACTACAGCTACTCAAATATTAATGGGTGACGGCATGCAGTCGAATGAAGATTTTACCGATTATAAGATTACCAATATAACGGGTTCAGTAATGATCAATAACTCAAAAAAAGAATAGTTTATAAAGCAATGTTTACTTTTTTAATCATACTTATTTCTCTTCTTTTCTCCTTCTTCTTTTCGGGGCTGGAAATTGCTTATGTATCTGCCAACAAATTACAAATACACGTTGAAAGCCAGAAGGAAAGTATGTCGGGTAGGATATTTGCACGCATTACCCACAGCCCCGTTCGTTTCCTTACCACATTATTACTTGGCAATACCTTAGCCATAGTTACATTCAGCATGTTTACTGCCGATTTAATTTCAGATATGCTATCGCCTTATGTTCACTCGCGCTTCGAAATACTTATTATTCAAACCGCAATACCTACAATAGTAATTTTAGTAGTTGCCGATTTTATACCTAAAAACCTTTTCCGCTTTAATCCAAATAAAGTGCTTCAGTTATTGGCCTTACCAAGCATGGTAATGTTTTACCTGCTACTGCCGCTTACCGCCATCGTACTTAGTATTGCACACTTTATAATGAAACAGATATTCCACATTAACCTGTTTCGTTTCCAAAGCACCTTTACCAAAACCGACCTGCACGATTACATTGATGAGCACACCACTACCACCACAGGCAAACAGGAAGTGGAGCACGAAGTGCAGATATTCCGCAACGCACTCAGCTTTCCTGACGTAAAAGTGCGCGACTGCATGGTACCCCGGGTTGATGCTATTGCCATGGATATAAATGAAGGCCTTGAAAAGATCAAAGATAAATTCCAGCAGACCGGCCTTTCGCGTATATTAGTTTATAATACCACTATGGATAATGTACTTGGTTACATACATTATCATGAAATGTTTAAGCAGCCTGAGGATATTAAAACCATTGTAATGCCCGCTCCTGTAATACCCGAATCGATGCCGGCAAAAGATGCGCTGCGTATTTTTATGCAGCAACATAAAAGCATGGGAGTTGTGGTAGATGAGTTTGGAGTAAACTCAGGCATACTTACCAGTGAGGATGTTATAGAAAAGATATTTGGTAAAATAGATGATGAGTACGACAGGGAAGAATTGCCTGAAAAACAAATAGGGCCTAATGAGTACATGCTTTCCGCCAGGCTCGATATTGATTACCTGAATCAGAAATACAATTTGAACTTACCTGACCTGGCCGATTATAAAACGCTGGGTGGACTGATTTTGCACAATACTGGCTCAATCCCAAAATCGGGCGAGATAATTATTATTGGCGATTTCCAAATGAAAATTATTTCTTCTTCTGCTACGCGAATTGAGCAGATAAACCTGACAGTTAAAAAAGAAGGTTAATAGTTTATGTAATTTAGTGACATGGGGCTGAAAGATTATTTTGCTTTTAATAAACGGCAGCGCAATGGTATAATAGTATTGCTCACACTTATTTTGGGCATGATGATATATCTTATCATCAGTGATTATTTGCCTCCTTCACCGGCGAGTGTCGACTTTTCTTCCTTTAAAGCCGATATGGCAAAAGTAAAATTCAAGCAGACGGATACTGCTACCAAACAGGCCATTGCAGAACCAACCATTCAAACAGATAAACCTGTTCGTACCACCCCTTTAGAGTTAAATAGTGCCGATTCAGCAGATTTTATGGAATTCCCTTCCGTTAGCCCAAAGGTAGCCCGTACTATTGTGAGGTTCCGTAATGCATTGGGTGGTTATTATAGCAAGGAACAGTTGCTTGAAGTTTATGGATTGGATGATGCCTGTTATAATTCAATAGCCGATAAAATAACACTGGATATCAGTAAGGTAGAGAGGTTAGATGTAAATAAAGCCACTGAAAAAGAGCTTACCCATCACCCTTACATTCATAAAAAACTGGCAAAAGCAATTGTAGGCTACCGTAGAGAAAATGGGCATTTTACCAGGTTAAGTGATATTATGAAAGTTGATGGAATTGATGGTGATTTGTACGAAAAACTGTCGCATTATCTCATAATATCGAATTAATGCCATGAAATATTAAATTTGTACAAAATAAGAACAATGAGCACCATTGAAACAGTTATAGCACAAGGCCTCGATTTTGCCACTTCGGAAACCCAACAGATGATTGCCGATACCATACAAAAATTTGGTAAGGAACATATTCGCCCATATATAATGGAGTGGGATGAATCGCAAAAATTCCCTGTAGAGGTATTTAAGAAACTCGGCGAGCTTGGTTTTATGGGTGTGCTTGTGCCTACCGAATATGGCGGTGCGGGCCTGGGTTATTTTGAATATGTTACAACTATTGTTGAAGTGTCTAAAATATGTGGTTCTATAGGGCTTTCACTGGCGGCGCATAATTCACTTTGTACAGGCCACATTTTGCAATTCGGTAACGAAGAACAGAAGAAAAAATATTTGCCAAAGCTTGCTTCGGCACAATGGATTGGAGCATGGGGCCTTACTGAAGTAGGAACAGGATCAGATGCGGGAAACATGTCAACCGTAGCAAAAAAAGATGGTGACTACTATATACTTAACGGAGCGAAAAACTTTATTACACATGCTATCTCAGGCGATGTGGCTGTAGTAATTGCACGTACAGGTGAGAAAGGTGACTCACACGGAATGAGCGCCTTTATTGTAGAAAGAGGCACACCGGGTATGAAGGGCGGCAAGAAAGAAAACAAGCTCGGCATGCGCGCTTCGGAAACTGCTGAACTGATATTTACCGATTGCAAAGTACATAAGAGCCAGATGATGGGTAAAGAAGGCGATGGCTTTGTACAGGCATTAAAAGTGCTTGATGGCGGAAGAATTTCTATTGCATCATTAGGCGTAGGTATTGCAAAAGGCGCATTTGAAGCAAGTGTAAAATATTCGAAAGAACGCCACCAGTTCAATAAACCAATCAGCGATTTCCAGGCTATTGCATTTAAATTAGCGGATATGGCAACTAAAATTGAAGCTGCTGAACTGCTTACCATGCATGCTGCCGACCTTAAAAACCGCCACATGAAGGTTACCAAGGAAAGTGCATTTGCAAAATATTATTCATCGGAAGTTGCTGTAGAGGTTTCAACTGATGCAGTACAAATATTTGGCGGCTATGGCTATACAAAAGATTTTCCTGTAGAAAAATATTACCGCGATTCGAAGCTTTGCACCATAGGTGAAGGTACTTCTGAAATTCAGAAGCTGGTTATTGCAAGGGAAATACTCAAATAAAGAATATTGTACATAGTCCGTTGTAAAGATATTCGGCTTTAGGCAACATAACAGACCACAGATTAATGCTTAAAAAATTAACTGCTAAAAGAATTGAGATTTTTTTCTTTTATGCTTTTCTTTTAATTAGTGCCCTCTCGGTTATTCTCAATAAATACAATCCTTCTCTCGACGGGCCATCACACTTATACTATTCACACCTTATTAATTACCTGCTTTCGGGTAATGAGTTTATAAATAATCACTTCGCACTAAACAAAATTCCGGCCCCTAATCTTACCGATCATTACCTGCTTGCTTTATTCAATTTAGTATTACCATTTACAGTTTCACAAAAATTATTACTGCTCATTTTTGTTGTCGGTTTCCCTCTTTCTATCCGCTTTGTAATTAAACTGGTAAATCCTGCATCTATTTGTCTTAGTGCATTTGCAATTGTATTTTCACAATCGTTTTTGTATTATCTCGGGTTTTATAATTTTTGCCTTTCATTTGTATTTCTGTTTGCTGCTATTGGTGTTTATTTTAAATATTTTTCTGATGAAACCCGGCAAGTAACAACTAAAGGATATATCCTGCTTTTTATATTTATAACACTTACCTATTTTACCAACGGTCTGGCCTTTGGCTACCTGGCAGTTATCCTGTTTTTATATGAATTATCGACGTGGTATACTGTTTTAAGGAATAAGCATGAATCTTCTGATAAAAAGAAATTGCTAATCCGAATCTTGATATTTTCTTTACTCTGGATTCCTTCTGCCGCATGCTTCTATCTTTTCATTAAAGGTGTTCCCATGCAGGCGAGTGGTGAAAAAAAATCTTTTGCTGAGTTATGGCAATGGATCTGTGACGTAAGTCCATTAGTTGTATATGGAGATTTTGAGCACCCATACACACGTAAGTTTTTACAATTACTGGGCATTTTGCTTTTAACTGTACTTTATTTCAGGTTCAGGAACAGAACAATACTTCGCTTTCTTAAAGATGATATTTTTTTGCTTGTTACAATTGGAACAATAGCCGCTTATTTTTTTATTCCCTCCGGTACCAGTGTAGGTATGATGTCGGAGCGTTTATGTTTTTACATGTTTATTTTTCTTATTGTATGGATGGCCTTACAAAAGACCGGCGGAAAGCTGATATTGCTCATTTCAATAGCTGCATTATTTACCCAGGCTGTTTTTTTGATCAAAGTGCACATGCCAATTATTTCAGACCTGAATAAAGCAGTTGAAGTTATTCGTAGCAGTGGAGAACATATAGAACCTAATAGCGTTGTATTGCCCGTTGATATTTCAGATAATTGGCTTTTTTTTCATGTTTCCGATTATATAGGAGTTGATAAACCGTTGGCTATTGTAGAAGGTTATGCTGAGGGAAGCGCAGGCTGGTTTGCTGTTAACTGGAACTGGGATAAGATGCCCAAATTATTGCTTGGCGACAGTGTTTCTAATGTATCTGTATCATGGGCAAACAATCCAAATTCGAAAACGGTTGAACAAATAGAATATATATTTATACATGGTGATTTTACCCAAATTGGTGAACAAAAATGGGTCGGTTTAAAATCAGTAATCGATACAAAATACAAATTGGTGTATACTTCTCCTGATGAGCGGGTTCACCTTTACAGAATAATACTGTGAGAATAATAAATGGCTATTTATTATCCTGCATAACAATCTGAACAGTATAACGGCTCTTGTGTTCTAACAAAATCTTTTTGTCGATACACACCCTGTCAATAGTAGCTTGGTCGTAATAACGTATGGTAACCAGTTCAAGGTTTTTATTGTAAAGCACCCTGAAATTTTTTCGTAGTGCATCAATCAGGGCAGGAACTTTGTTCTCGTCATCGTCAATACAAAGCGAGAAGTTGATAGCAGAATTCTGAATTACATTGGTCTTAACTTTATACCTGGCAAGTATGTCGAATATATGGCTGAGACTTTCTTCCACTATAAAAGAGAAGTCTTTGGGCGATACCGATATAAGTACCTGACTCACTTTAAAAATAAAGCATGGCACGGGCAATTGTGTCGAATCATTATTAATACAGGTACCTTCTTCTTTCGGTTCTATAAACGATTTTACGTAAAGTGGTATGCTTTTATTTTGTAATGGCTTTATAGTTTTAGGATGTATAACCGTTGCACCGTAATACGACAATTCAATAGCATCCTGGAAACTGAGGTGGTCAATCTTTACTGTATTATCAAACCATTTAGGGTCTGCATTAAGTACGCCGGGCACATCTTTCCAAATAGTTACCGATTCAGCATCGCTGCAATACGCAAGTATCGCTGCTGTATAGTCAGATCCTTCACGCCCGAGAGTTGTTGTTTTATTTTTTGCTGTCCGGCCAATAAAACCCTGTGTTATGGCAATCTTCTTTTTCTTAACCGCAGGTATAACAATTGCCTTAAGCTTTTCGCAGGTTTTATCATAATCAACTTTTGCATCGCGATAATTATTGTCTGTACAAATTATTTCTCGGGCATCTATCCACTCATTCTCTATTTTCTCTGAGCTTAAATAAACACTTACAATATGTGAAGACATTACCTCACCCATTGATACTATCTGGTCGTAACGCTCATCATAATTCTTTGTTGGATATTCTGAAACTATCTTTTGCAGATGCTCAATATCCTTTTCAAGTGTAGAAAAAATAGAGGCTTTTTTATCCTTGAAAAGTTCTTGGGCAATTTTTAAATGGTATTGTTTTATTTCTTCCAGTACTTCTTTTTCTTCGCTTTTATTTTTCGGCCGCACCAGTTTTTCTAGTGCATTGGTAGTTTTACCCATGGCTGAAACAACCACCATTATTTCTTCTTTAGGGTATAGCTTTAAAATAGCTGCCACGTTTTTCACGCCTGCAGCATCTTTTACCGATGCACCTCCAAATTTGAAAACCTTCATACGTTTATCTCTTTCAATTGCTTTTCATATAATGAGCCATTCAGCCATTCATCACTAAATACTGTATTATATTTTTTATAAAAATTAATGGCAGGTTCATTCCAGTCAAGTATCTGCCAATCCATTTTACGCAAGCCCATTTCCTTGCACGCTTTAACTACTGCATCGAATAATTTTGCACCTACACCGTACCGACGATATTGCTGGCTTACTATCAGGTCTTCCAGAAAAACACATTTCCCTTTCCAGGTAGAATACTTTATATAGTACAGCGCCATACCCAATATTGCCCCATCGGCATCGGCTACAAAAGCTTTGTAAACAGCCTCAGGACCAAAACCATCGCGCTCCAGTTCTTCAACAGTTAATTTTACTTCGTCGGCCGCCTTTTCATATTCAGCTAATTCTTTAATTAGTCTGAATATTTCTGGAACATCTTTTTTTTCTGCTTTGCGTATGATGAATTTCATAGTTACTGCCTGTTTGGGAAAGATTCAAAAATACCTATATTTGCTCATGAGATATATATTTTTTAAAGGAATTCGCGAATATAAATTGGGATTATTTTAAGGAAAATTTATATTTGTTCACAGTAATTATGAATGTTGGATCTTAAATTTAGCATTCATAATTTAAAACTTAAAATTAATTAAGATGGCACAGGTTAAAACATTAGGTGAGTTTATAGTAGAAAAGCAGGCCGATTTTCAATACTCGAAAGGTGAGCTTTCGCGCTTGCTGAGCGATATTGGCATTGCTGCTAAAATAGTACACAGAGAGGTAAACAAAGCCGGTATTGCCGACATTTTAGGTGAAACAGGCGATGTGAATATACAAGGGGAAAATGTTAAAAAACTGGATGTCTACGCTAATACCCAGTTTATTGCCGCGCTAAGTGTTGGCGGTGAATGCTGCGCCATTGCATCGGAAGAAAACGAAGAAATTATTATAGTAGACAACGAAGTATCGGAAAGTGCAAAGTATGTAGTTGCCCTTGACCCATTGGATGGTTCGTCGAATATTGATGTGAATGTATCTATCGGTACTATTTTCTCTATCTATCGCCGTACTTCGCTTAGCGGACCGGGTACATTGGAAGACTTTTTACAGCCCGGCACCGAACAGGTTGCTGCAGGGTATATATTATACGGTTCGTCTACCATGCTGGTTTATACTACCGGTAAAGGCGTAAATGGCTTTACACTCGATCCTTCAATTGGTGAGTTTTGCCTTTCGCACCCTAATATGCAGACTCCTAAAAAAGGTAAAATATATTCTATCAACGAAGGAAACTATGTTCACTTTCCTGAAGGAGTTAAGAAATTCATCAAATATTGCCAGGAAGAAGACGCTGCCAGTGAGCGCCCATTTTCATCGCGTTATATTGGTTCAGCAGTAGCTGATTTTCACCGTAACCTTATTAAGGGCGGAGTGTTCCTCTACCCTACTACATCGGCTTCGCCTAAAGGCAAGCTCAGGCTTATTTACGAATGCAATCCCCTGGCTTTTATCATTGAGCAAGCAGGTGGCAAGGCAAGCACAGGCAGCAAACGTATACTCGAAGTTGTACCTACAGCTTTACACCAACGCTCACCATTGTTTATAGGTTCTCGCGATATGGTTGAGAAGGTTGAAGATTTAATAGCAAAGCATTCTATACCTGCTGCCAAGGCTGCTAAATAGCCAACTTAGCCTTACTCTTTACCAATGCCGGCATTATAAGCGGCGCTATCATTATCAGGTGCATATATACCCACGATTGCTGCAATACTTCGGCAGAAACAATTGCTGTTTTTGCATTTAATATATCGAAGAAGTAAAGCAATACACTTATTAAAAGCGCCCATTTAAGCGCACCAAATAAACCACCCAACAACTTGTTCACTATACCTAGAAACAATTTCTCTGCAACCTTCTGTATTGCTTTAGCAAGCAGGTTTACCAATATAAGTATACCAATGAAAACTACTATATCGGCAACGATGGAAAGATAGAAGTAGGAAAGATTGCTGTGTAGCTTGGTTCCCAGGAAAGAAGCCACCACATCAGAGAATTTGGCACAGATAAAAACACCCAATATAATGGCAAGTATTGATGCCAGTTCTACAATAAGTCCTTTTTTAAAGCCTTTATAAAAACCCCAGACAAGAGGAATAATTAAAATAATATTGAGTTTCATAATCGCGCAAAAATACCGTATTTTTACACCACTATGATAGAAATAGATTTAGTACTAAAAGAAGAATGGGACGGCCTTATGAAAAGGCTCGAAGTGCAATTTGGCGAGGGAATTGAGATAGAAGGTATTTTAATGCTGATAGGTGTACAGGAACTCGGGCGGGGCTACCAGAAGTTTTCGAAAGATGAAAAATTGGATGTGCTGCATGTGGCGCTCTGCACCTTGCTTGAACCTATGGGTTATTATACTTATGCCGGCGAAGATGCCGACGGATGGCCGCAGTGGGAGCCCGTTACAACCATACCTGCATTAAAACCCGGCGAACAAAAACAGATGGTAAAAAAAGCCATTGTACAGTATTTTAAAGAAATGGATGAATGAGATTTACAATCGTTTTATTTCTTTATTTGATATTACCTGCAATTACTTCGGCGCAAGTTACCGGCGGTTATGAGGATTATAAAACACTGGGGAGCGATTACCTTAATTGCCTTGTTAAGAATGATACCACTGCTTTATATGAAAAAATAATCGACAGGAATTTTTTTATGCGCATGCTCGATTGTGCTTCTAAAGAGGGTGACTCAGCAGCGATGATGCTCGATAGCCTTGCCAATAAAAATTACCACAAAGTATTTAATGTTTGCTACCGGAGGTACTTTAACAAAATGCAGGAAGAATTACAAAAAGAAAATATATCTGCACCAACTATTGATTCTTTAGATCTGAATAAGCTGAGCACAGATTATGCCATTTGTAAAGGTATTACCGACTACTACGATTTGAATATTTACTTAAATTCGAATGATAGAAAATATGGCATTCAAATAGAAGTAACACAATACCTGGGCATGTGGTATGCAATTAACATTCGGGACCCATTAATAGGCGCCGGGTTGGGAAACAAGGAAGATAAGAAAACGCAATGAAATACCCTGAGATAAAAGATATTTATAAGGTCTACCTGCAATACCCTGTTGTGGGTACCGATACCCGAAACATACAAGCAGGAAGTATGTTTTTTGCATTAAAGGGCGGCAACTTTAACGCCAACCAATTTGCAAAAGAAGCTTTAACTAAAGGCGCTGCATTTGCAGTAATTGATGAAGAAGTACACTATACCGAAGGCTGCATTTTAGTAAAAGATGTATTGCTCACCCTGCAACAATTAGCCAACCACCACCGCAGGAATTTTAAAATACCCGTTATAGGTATTACAGGCAGTAATGGCAAAACCACTACAAAAGAACTTACTGCCGCGGTGCTGAGTAAAAAATATAAAACACTCTTTACACAAGGCAACCTCAACAACCATATTGGTGTACCCCTGACATT
>JABCZW010000062.1 GCA_013289475.1 Bacteroidota bacterium | reverse complement strand
AAAATTTACAATTATTGCGAGTCTTGTTTGTGCTTTTGCAACTTTTGGCAATGCACAAGATCTTGCCTTCCACAAAGGCTCTTTCCAGATAAATGTTACCGAAGGAACTACCTACGGTAACTATGGCACCCAAAATTATGGTACCGGTGAAGGAGTAGGATTCAAATATATTGTTGGCTGCCGTGATCCGTTTCAACTGGAATACGGTGTATCAAATAAAATAGGTATTGGAATAAGTTCGGGTGCCGATTACTATTACCTCAACCCTACACAGTTCTATGGCTTTAATGTATCGAACAACCAAATAAAAGCTTATACAAGTGAATTTACAATTGATGGCAGTTACCATTTTTTTGTAACTCGCAAACTCGATATAGCTGCTGTTCTTTCTTACGGTTCTTCAGGTGTTACATTTAAAGGTACCGATGCCGGAGATAATAATTACAGTTACACTTCAAAAGGCGGTATGTTGCGTTTAGGTATACACGGACGTTTCTATTTCGGCCACTTTGGTATAGTTGCCATGGGCAGTGCATTTACTGAATCATCTAACCCGGTAGTAGCTAAAGGCGAAGCAGGTAATCATTACTCTACCTCTATCAGCGGCTTCGCTAAAGAATTCGGTATTTGTTACCGCTTTAAAAAGTAGGCCTCACGGTTTATGGAACAAATCGCCTGGAAGGATTTTGAGAAGGTTGAACTGCGTGCAGGCACAATTCTCGAAGTATACGATTTTCCTGAAGCACGTAAACCTGCATACAAACTAAAGATAGATTTTGGCGAATTTGGTATTAAGTGGAGCAGCGCTCAAATAACTAAGCTTTATACTAAAGAAGAATTACCAGGCAGGCAAGTTGTTGCGGTTATAAACTTTCCCGAAAAGCAGATTGCCAATTTTATGTCGCAATGCCTGGTAACAGGTTTTCCTAATAGCGATGGAGATGTAGTTTTGACAACAGTTTCGCACCCTGTGCCTAACGGTGCAAAAATGTATTAAGCGGTTCTTAAGGTAAGTACTGTTATTTCAGGCCAGATACCTACCCTACCCGGGAAGCCAATAAAACCAAGTCCGCGATTAACATATAAGTAACGATCATTTTCGCTATATAAGCCGGCCCAGCGCTTGTAACGCAATTGTGCCGGAGAAATTTTCACATCGCCGATCTCAACGCCAAACTGTGCACCATGTGTATGTCCCGCTAAGGTTAAATGAATTTTTATCGGGTGGTTCATCACCTGCTCTTCCCAATGTGTTGGGTCGTGAGACAATAAAAGCTTGAATGAGTCCGTTTCGGTTCCTTCTAATGTCTTTTTCAAATCGCCATATTTACTAAAGCCTCCCCTGCCCCAATTCTCTAACCCTAATAATTCTATATGCCCACCGTTCCTCTCTAATTTCAAATTCTCGTTACGCAAAAGTTTATAACCAAGTTGTTTGTGTATGGCATACAACTTTTCCATATTAGCTTGTTTTGCTCCCGGCGATGGCCATTGAACATAATCGCCATAATCGTGATTACCTAAAGTGGAATAAACACCCATCGGAGCTTTTAGCTTATTGAACACATCCATCCAGGGCTCCATTTCATCAGAACGGTTGTTTACGAGGTCGCCGGTAAAAAATATTATATCAGATAATTGCGCATTAGCCATATCAACCGCATGTTGCACTGCCGCCTTGTCGTCAAAACTACCGGAATGTATATCGGATATCTGGGTGATTTTTAATCCATCAAACTGTTTGGGTAATTCTTTAAAAGCAATCTCTGCTTTATGAATTTTGAAATTGTACTTGCCTTTTGTTACCCCATATAACATGCCTGTAAAAGGAATAGCTGCTACTATTGCTCCGGTATTAGCTATAAATTTTCTGCGCGATTGAAACAACTCAACCTTTGAAGCCTCATCTTTTTTAACCAACTTATATATACCAACGGGAATAAACCTGAGTAAGCGGTAGGAATCTTCTAACAATAAAAATATTATGTAGAACAACTTTGGGATATAGGATATAAAAAGCAGGCCAGCCATAAATTTGAACCAGCCTCCTGCCAATCCTGCTTTAGGTGATTGAAATAAGGCAGTGTATATTATTAATAAAAAACATACTGCATTAATAAACCAATACAAACTAAAAATCAGCCTTCTTGTCTTTTTAGAAGAAGACCTGAATGAAGCCCTGAGCCCGGTAAAAACATAAAGGTCAATAAGTACAAATACCACAAGAATCCCAAAGAGCCATCCATATATCTTAGCAGCTGTGATCATATTCTTACTTTAAAGACGAACTATTCCTTAACATACTTTACTTTTTATTTACCCAGTTGGCAATATCATTAATTACATACAAAGGAACATGACCCGGTTTATCATATTCTGTCGGGGTACTTTTACCTTCTCCTTCTAAAAACAAATGGTTCAGTTTTGGGTATGAATGAAAAGTCACATTTTTCTTTTTACCCAATTTATCTTTCCACAAATTATAATCCGTCATGGTAACCTGGTAATCTCTTTCACCCTGAACCAATAATATAGGAATGGTAAGCTCCTGGGCTGTCTTTATTTGGTTATAATGGTTGATGTCAATCCAATAAGGTGCAGAAACATTGTATGGCAAAAGGCTATCCGGTGCATCAGGTTTCAGATCAGGCCTCTTGGCATATTCAACCTGCTTTACCATTTCTTCCATGTTTTGTTGGTTATGGCGGGCCGCAGCTGTATCTAATGATGCCAGGTATTTATATTGTTCTATCATTACATCCTCCAGCAAGCGAGAATCTCCCGCCATCATTACTATGCCTTTTATCTTTTTGCTTCCCTGGGCAATACGTGAGGCAAGCATAGCCCCGAGGCTATGACCCAATACATATATGCGGTTTGAATCGAGGCCAAGATTAAAGAATGTTTTTAACCCGGTTACCCCTGATATATCAGAATCATTATTTAATCTCCCTAATTTACCAACCATTTTAACAGCAGATATAGCATCATCAACAGATTCATCCTTAACGGTGGCATCATGTAAATTCTTCGAAAAATGGCTGTGATAAATAAATGTGCGCTTATCATAACGGATGGTCGCTATTCCTTTATTGGCTAACCCTATCGCCAAATCGCGAAATGTTTTATTCGGGCCATAGCTTTCATCCTTGTCATTTGGCCCTGAGCCCTGCACAAATATTACAACAGGCGGATTCTTTACATTCTTAGGGACAGTTAAAACACCCGGCATTTTATACTCTCCTGTGGTTACTGTAATTTGATGCTCAGTATAATTTTTAGCACTATCGTATGACGGAGGAGTATACTTTGAACTATTCGCCTGGGCAGGTGGAACAAGATGAAATCCAATAATAAGTTGCGCTGAGTTAAAAGCAAGCTCAATATCGAGAGTGGAATTTTTGAAATGACATTCGGTATAGGTTTTATTAAACTTATCATCCTTTTCCACTTTTATAAATGTGTAGCTATCAATTACTCCTACCTGTTTTATAAGGCCATCCATACTTGTCTTGAGAACGCTTTCAGAAATTTTATGCGTGAGCATCGTATCAAACATAAGATACATCTCATGGTATTGTGCATTTTTAAAGTGCTCCGCAAAATTGATCGATAATTGCTTTTCGTCTTTTTGTGCAAAGGCAGTAGTACTGATCAGCACTAATAACAGTACAAACTTTATCCGGGGTAAAAGCATGTCATATAATTTATGGTTCAAATGTACTTAAACCTTTGCAAAAGGAACCAACAGAATATGCTGACAGGCGGTATGGGTATCTCTCCATATTCTATTGATAGTGCTATCGTCCATCATGGCATTCATGCCAAGGTATTGAATCACAGCATCAACGCATTCCAATACTACCCGCGATGATCTCTTACTTACATTACTTACCCCGGTTTGAGTCTTAGCACTTAGCTTTTTATTCTTCATCATTTCTTTCCACGAAGCATCTGCCAATTTGTAAAACTTTTCTGACGCAGTATTGAATAATGCTTCCTTCTCGCTTATCAGTTGCTTTACAAATTCATAACGTCCTTTAGTCTTGTACCACATCTTCTTATTTTCCTTCAGCATATTATTTGCCTCTTCAAAAAAATGCCTGCATAAGCCAAGGCTTAATGCGGCAAATGATAATTCTGCAAACTGAAGAAAAGGGAAATGATAAAAAGGATGTTCGTAGAATAGTTTAGTTATCGACAGATCAAATGTCATTGATCCAGGAACAAATACTTCCTTCACGCTATAACTATGGCTCTCGGTGGCTTTCATACCAAAGGCGTTCCAGTCCTTGTGAATTTTTACTTGCTTCGGCTCGAATGTGAATGCTTTTATTTCCTTACCCTCAATAATTACGTTAGCAGTAAACGATGTTGCATAAGGCGCCCCGCTGCAATACTTCCAGCTACCGGTAACATTATACCCACCCTTTACTTTTTTTGCAATACCTGTTGGTGCACCGCTACCGGCAATAATCGACCTACTTCCTTTAAATACTTTATTGGCAGTTTTGTTTTGCATGTAAGCATGGAAATATCCTCCACCCGAACCAATTGTAATAGCCCAACCTAGATTCCCATCAATACAGCCAGCTTCATCAAAAAGCCTTAATGCATCGGGCAAAGGCATCATCAGGCCATCATCTGCTTTAGGAACAAATAACTTGAAATATTTCTTCTGATAAATATATTTCAACCACTCAGCAGGAATAGCTCTTGTTTCCTCTGCTTGTTGTGACTGGCCACGAATCTTATTTACAATTTCTTTCTCGAAGAACTTCATACATGGTTGTATTCGCCCAGAACGTCGGGCTCTATATGAATCAGCACATCCACAATAATGGGCATCTCTTTAAGGATGGCATCTTTAACGTGGTGTGCAATAGCATGGCCCGCGCTTACACTCATCTTACCATCCACTACCACATGCATATCTGCTAAATACTGCATTCCCATTTTACGTAAAAAACATTTCTCCACTTCAATAACACCGGGAACCTTTATTGATATCGCTTTCACTTGCTCGTTCAGTTCTACAGGCGGAGCCGCATCCATAAGTTCATTAAAGGCAGGTTTAAAAATACGCACTGCGTTAAATGCTATTATACCCGATGCCACCAGCGACGCATAGGCATCGGCGGAAACAAACTTTGGTCCGCCTACCACAGCAAACAATATACCCAATAGGGCCATTAACGAAGTAATAGCATCGCTGCGGTTGTGTAATGCCTCAGCAAGCAAGGCTGAGCTGCCAAAGCTTTTAGCCTTTTTACGCATGTAGCGGTAAACCAATTCTTTAATTGCAATAACTGCCACAAGTACATATAATGTAAATGCTTCCGGCACAGGAGGCGGGCTCCATAAGCGGCCCAACGCACGGCTGGCAATAGCTATAGATGTAATAAGTAAAAATATAACTACTATAATAGAAGCAATTGGTTCTGCCTTGCCATGCCCGTATGGATGGTCATGGTCGGGTTCTTTAACAGCAGTTCTTATACCTATCCAGACAATAATGGAACTCATCACATCTGATAATGATTCGGCTGCATCGGCCATCAAGGCATTTGAATTACCGAAGAATGCAGCCACACCTTTAGTAATTGCAAGTACCAGGTTAATAAACATAGATACTATAACCGGGCGGCTTGCCTTACCAAGGAAAACATTATCATGCTTGCGGTTACTGTCCATTATCGGGGCTTAATTGTATAGTACCAAAAGTATGAATTAATTCAAATGGAACACGGGAGATTCCTCGTTGCACTCGGAATGACAAGGCAATCAATATATATGGGATGGGAAGAGGGTGCGGGCTTCGCCCGCACCCTCTTCCCCCTAAAACCAGCGACACACTTGTCATTCCGAATGCAGCACAGCGGAATGAGGAATCCCCACGACTATTATTGATATATATGTAAGGAACCTTACTTTTATCGCTTATTATGAGATTCCTCGTTACACTCGGAATGACAAGATTCGCAGGGTACTTAGGGGAGAGAAGCAGCGGGCGAGGCCCGCTGCTTCTCTCCCCTTCAATAAAAAAGAATTCATGAATGTGTACCACACATTCATGAATTCCGAGCATAACGAAGTGGAGCGAGGAATCCCACAAAAACTTGCTGACCTAATGCAACCGTATCATAAATCTTTTTTACTTTTGTGGCGTAACCAAAACATTCACTAACCAAAGATGGATAGTGGGCCGAGCGCAAAGACATATTTAATTATCACCGTCTGAACCTGTTAGCCCTTCTAAGCTAACCGCAACGGGCGGAATAAAACAGCTTAGAAGATGCAATTAAAAAACATCTTATAAATAGTAAACTGCTTAAGCATTGCTTTACGGGCCATGCATTAATCATTTTTAACATTAGGTAGACTATGGAAACAATCGAGAAAGAAAGAAAACTGAAAATGCCCAGCCTAGGCTTTGGAAAATCAGCAAACACACAAAACAGCTTCGACCCCATTATTGCGGGCAAGCTAAAGAGCGCTGCAAAAGCAAATAAGGATGAATTGTTTGCCAACCTTGAAACCTGCGAGAGCGGGCTTACCGAAGAGCAACTGGTAGAGAAGCATGAAAAATTCGGGCCGAATGAAGTAGCCAGCGAAAAGGCCCCTGCATGGTATATACAGTTTGCACAGGCATGGATAACCCCGTTTAATGGTATTCTTATTGTTATTGCGGTTATTTCGTTCATTACCGACGTGGGCATGGCGGCAACCCCGGCTGAACGTGATTACTCAACTGTGTTATTGGTTATGAGCATGGTGTTGTTGAGTACCATTATACGTTTCTGGCAGGAATACCGCAGCAATATTGCAGCCGAGGAACTGAAGAGCATGGTAAAAACCACCGCTACCGTTCTGCGCCAGTTACAAGGCAAAAAGGAAATTGATATTAAAGAACTTGTTCCCGGTGATATGATTTTTTTAACTGCCGGAGATATGATACCCGGCGATTGTCGCATTATCTATTCAAAAGATTTGTTCGTGAGCCAGGCCATGCTTACCGGCGAGGCCCTGCCCGTTGAGAAGAAAGATACTCCTATAGAGGACGCCGATAAAAAATCTCCGCTCGAATTAGATAACATATGCTTTATGGGCACCAACGTGGTGAGTGGCGCGGCAGTGGGCATTGTGGTAACCACAGGCGGCCAGACCCTTTTTGGTTCGATAAGCAAAAACCTTACCGGCAAGCGCCCCGAAACCAGTTTCGACAAAGGTGTTAACAGCGTGGCATGGTTATTGGTAAAATTCATGTTGGTTATGGTGCCGCTGGTATTTGTTATAAACGGTATCACCAAGCACAACTGGACCGAAGCGCTCTTATTTGCTATTGCTGTAGCCGTGGGCCTTACCCCCGAAATGTTGCCCATGGTAGTTACCGCTACCCTTGCCAAGGGCGCTATAAACATGAGTAAGAAAAAAGTAATTGTGAAGCGCTTAAACGCTATTCAGAATATTGGCGCTATGGATATTTTGTGTACCGACAAGACAGGTACACTTACCCTCGATAAGATTGTACTGGAACGGCATTTGAATGTAGAAGGAACCGAAGACGATGAGGTATTGAAGTGGGCGTATCTGAACAGTTTCCACCAGACGGGATTAAGAAGTTTATTGGATGTGGCCGTACTGGAACATGGCGAGGTAAAGAAAGTATTGGAAATGCAGGGTGAGTTTAAAAAAATTGATGAAATACCCTTCGACTCGAAGCGCCGTCGTATGTCGGTAATACTTCAGCAGGGCGACAAACATTTGCTTATATGCAAAGGCGCGGTAGAAGAAATGATAGATATATGCACACAGGCATTCGACCCGGGTGATAACATGCAACTGCATGCCGAGCGCGATAAGATCATTCCTATGGATGCGACTTTGAAAGAGAACGTGTTGAAGATGTCGCGCAAGATGAATGAAGAAGGGCTGCGTGTGCTTATTGTTGCCATTAAAGAATGTGATGCCAGCCGTCCCATTAACTATGCCGTTGCCGACGAAAGCAATATGATTCTTACGGGCTTCATAGGCTTTCTCGATCCTGCCAAGCCATCGGCTAAGCCTGCTATTAAAGCATTGCAACGTTTGGGGATTGAACTGAAAGTGCTCACCGGAGATAATGAAATTGTAACCAAAAAAATATGCCAGGATGTAGGCATACCTGTTACCAATGTATTGCTGGGCAGCGAAATAGAACTGCTGAGCGACCCCGACCTGTTAGACAGGCTTGAGCATACCAGCATTTATGCCAAACTTAGCCCTATGCAAAAGAGCCGCGTTATAAAAGTGCTGCAAAGTAAAGGGCACACCGTTGGCTTTATGGGTGATGGTATTAACGACGCGGGCGCATTGCGCGATGCCGACGTAGGTATATCGGTTGATACGGCTGTGGATATAGCCAAAGAAAGCGCCGATATTATTTTGTTAGAGAAAGATTTGATGGTACTCCGCAAAGGGGTTTTATATGGCAGGCGCACATTCGGTAATATTATCAAATACCTTAAAATGGCTGCCAGCAGTAACTTTGGTAATATGTTCAGTATGTTGGGGGCGAGTGCATTGTTCCCCTTTTTGCCTATGTTGCCGGTGCAGGTGCTTACACAAAACCTGTTATACGATATATCGCAAATATCGCTGCCATGGGACAGGATGGATGCCGAATACCTGGTTAAACCACGCCGTTGGGAAACAGGTGGCATTGCCAAATTCATGTTCTATATTGGCCCTATAAGTTCATTGTTCGATTATGCAACCTTTGCAGTAATGTACTTTGTATTTAAGGCACAAACACCCGAACAGCAAAGTCTGTTCCAGTCGGGGTGGTTTGTTGAGGGGCTATTATCGCAAACATTAATTGTACACATGATACGGACCAAGAAGATACCATTCATACAAAGTACTGCGGCTACTCCGCTTACCATTATGACGGTGCTTATTATGATTGCAGGTATCTACATTCCTTTTTCTCCATTTGCATCGAGCTTTAAGTTTGTAGCATTGCCTCCATCCTATTTTGTGTACTTAGCCTCTATATTATTAGGTTATTGCTTCTTAACGCAGATTGTTAAGGTGTGGTTTATTAAGAAGTTTAGCACATGGTTGTAAAAGAGTGAAAAACTAAAAGTGATAAGTGAATAGTTTAAACGGCGAAGCCCTCACGAGCACAATTAAAATAAAATCGGATAATTAGCGAGTAAACCCTGGTCGGAAGGCTGGGGTTTTTAATTATGCATTAGAATTGAATGCGTTTTAATAATTCATATATTTATTGAAATTTACTGACTATGCGCAAGTATTACCTTTTAATCTATTGCATACTCTATATAGGTATAGGGACAATACAGGCACAGTATACAGTTCTTCATAATTTCAATGATACAAACGGTTCATTTCCATATGGCTCATTAGCCATTTCAGGGAAAATGTTGTATGGAATGACTGAATCAGGAGGGAAAAATAATAAAGGTTGCATATTCCAGGTAGATACAAACGGGAATGGATACAAAGTGTTATTGAATTTTAATGACACAAACGGAAGCCTACCTTTTGGTAATCTAACTATTTCCGGAAAAGTATTATATGGAATGACAGCGTATGGAGGTACGAACGGGGTAGGAGTTGTTTTCTCTATAGATACAGATGGAACCGTTTATAAGGTCATGTATAATTTTAATGGTTCGAATGGTCAATATCCTGAGGGTTCATTAACGCATTCCGGTAATTTATTATATGGAATGACAGCTGGAGGCGGTACATACAATTATGGTATGATTTTTTCTATAGATACTAATGGGAGCAATTTTAAAAACTTGTATGATTTTAATAGCACTACAGGTACAAACCCTCAAGGTACTTTAATGCTTTCCGGCAATATATTATATGGTATGGCACAATTGGGGGGAACAAAAGACAGCGGTTGCATATTTTCTGTAAATATAAATGGAAGCAACTATAAAGACCTGTTTAATTTCAGTGGTAAAAATGGTACAAATCCCTCAGGAGACATAACATTGCGAGGTGGAGTACTATATGGAATGACGCCAGCAGGTGGCATAAACGAGGTTGGCTGCCTTTTTTCAATAAATTCGAATGGAACCGGATTTAAAGACCTCTATGATTTCAGCAACACAAATGGCTCAAGACCTTTTGGAGATGTAGTATTTTCGGATAATTTATTTCACATAATGACATCGCAAGGAGGTGCAAATAATTACGGTACTATTATTGCTATAGATACTAATGGGACAGGATGCACAGATCAGTTTGATTTTAAAGGGATGAATGGTGGAGAATCATTAGGGTCATTAACACTTTCCGGTAATGTGTTATATGGAATGACAACTTATGGAGGGTCATATGGTGATGGAGTAGTATTTAAATTTAATAATATACTAACAGGATTTGATCCTTTAATCTTTGCTTCCTGTGAGGTTAAATTATTCCCAACTCTTAATAATGGAAGTTTTAATATCGAGCTTAAAAATGAAAAATCAGAAACTCAGAAAACTTTTGAAATTTACAATGTCTTTGGCGAAATGATTTATAACGCAAAACTAAATACCTCAAATACCCAAATAAATTTAAACAATAAGGCTCCAGGGGTATATTTTTATACGATAATAACTGAAGGTGGCAATCATATTTCAAGCGGCAAGTTTGTAATTCAATAACATCTATTTTACCTGTTTAAAACTTATTAACTATTTTATTTATTACAGTAAATAAATAAACTATATTTGTATTATAAACCACTATTACCCAAGTAAGAACCCTGTAACAAATTGAGACACGAATTGGTGTTTCAAAATAGCCACTGAAAATCAAGGCATTAAAAAAAATAAAGACCCATGGATATGTTAAAAACAGTACTTAGAATGCACTTAACCAATTAAAAACCAGTGAGAAGAAGTAAAAACCGAGCTGGTTTTACGACAAAAAACGACAGTTTACGACACTTCGTGGCGAATTAAAAATTACGAATTAAGAATTAGGAATCATGGGAACAATAAAAAACAAAAGACTGAGACTGCCACGCTCTGCTCGCAGTGACGGGAGAGCTGCGTTAGGGATTGCAGCGGAAAGCCCACAGTCCCGAGGGCTCGGGACGAGGACTTGCAGCGTATAGCCCGACCCGCAGGGGAACGCCCAAATTGGAGTTATAAATTATGAGTTATAAGTTATGAATGAAAACTGAGATTGTTCACTGATTATCTAATTATTCATAATGAGTTCACGAGCCCTTCGGGATTGCTTCGTTCCTCGCAATGACGAACAACTACTTACCCACCAAATCACTCAAAGGAAATGTCTTATCAAGTGCAACAGAACCACGCTCAGTCTTCAGGAGAGTACCACACTCAGCAGAAGGGTCGTGCTCAAAGTAGAGGATGGTCTTATCGTTGGCATGTTCGGCAAACAGAGCATCTTTATCTTCCATGGATAACAGCGGGCGGACATCGTAAGCCATTATATAGGGCATACCAATATGCCAGCGCGATGGAAACAGATCGGCACAATAAATAATAGTATGGCCCTTGTAACTAATCTTAGGCAACATCATAGACTCAGTATGGCCCTTGCAATACATAACCGAAAAAGGCAATTGCTTAGAACCATCGCCCTCGATCATTTTAAGCTGTCCGCTTTCTTTAATAGGCAAAATGTTCTCTACCAGGAAACTGGCCTTTTCGCGGGCGTTAGGCTTAGTGGCCCAATCCCAGTGCGCCTGTGTGCTCCAGTAAGTAGCATTTTTAAAAGCAGGTTCGTAGCCGGTCCTGCCCGAGTTCCACTGTATGCTGCCACCGCAATGGTCGAAGTGCAAATGGGTAAGGAACATATCGGTAATATCATCGCGCTTAAAACCATGCTTAGCCAAAGACTTATCGAGGGAATCATCGCCATGCAGGTAATAATGGCCAAAAAACTTAGGGTCCTGTTTCTCGCCCATACCGTTATCGATAAGTATAAGCCTGTTGCCATCCTGCACCAAAAGGCAACGCATGGCCCAACTGCACATATTGTTTTCATCGGCGGGGTTCAGTTTGTTCCACATCGATTTGGGCACCACGCCAAACATGGCGCCACCGTCGAGCTTAAAATTTCCGGTATGTATAGTGTATAGTTCCATAACAATAGGTTGTCAATATCTAAATAATAACAGTAATAAACCAGCCCAAAGTTAAAGTTATTTTCGCCTTGTAGTTTTAGGCATTTGATTTACGCCATGAAAATTCATAACTATTATACATATATCCTTACAAATAAAACCAAGACTGTTTTATATACCGGCGTTACCAATGATTTACCCAGGCGTTGTTTTGAACATAAAAACAAATTGGTTGAAGGGTTCACGAGTAAATACAATGTAGACAAACTAGTTTATTAT
>JABCZW010000061.1 GCA_013289475.1 Bacteroidota bacterium | reverse complement strand
CACACCGCGGTTTATCGGGCCGGGATGCATTATGGTAATGTTCTTGTTGAGTGAATCGAGGCGTTCTTTGTTCAGGCCATATTGCATGGTATATTCCCTTAGTGAAGGGAAGTATTTTATGTCTTGTCTTTCCATTTGTATGCGTAACATGTTGGCTACATCGCACCATTGGAGTGCTTTCATCAGATCATATTCCACCTTTACACCCAGCGATTCTATATGCTTGGGTATAAGGGTAGGTGGCCCGCATACAACCACTTCGGCGCCTAGTTTTTGCAGGCAGAAAATGTTGGATAGCGCCACTCGGGAGTGTAATATATCGCCCACAATGGCAACTTTTTTGCCTTTTACTTCTCCATATTTTTCACGTATCGAATAAGCATCGAGCAGAGCCTGTGTAGGGTGTTCGTGCGTGCCATCGCCGGCATTAACTATTATGGAATTTACATGTTTGGACAGGAAGCTGCAAGCGCCGGGGCTGGGGTGGCGCATTACAATCATGTCCACCTTCATGGCCAGAATATTATTTATGGTATCTATAAGCGTTTCGCCTTTTTTTACCGATGATGAGGATGCCGAGAAGTTAAGTGTATCGGCACTCAGGCGGCGTTCAGCAAGTTCGAATGATATGCGTGTGCGTGTAGAGTTTTCGAAGAATACGTTGGCAATAGTTACATCGCGCAGCGAAGGAACTTTCTTTATAGGGCGGTTAATAATTTGCTTGAAATTGTCTGCTGTAGAAAAAATGAGTTCAATGTCGTTGGCTGTTACGTCTTTAATTCCTATTAAGTGTTTTACGCTTAGCGACTGATTCATATCTATTTTATTTCTAATCGTTCAAAATAAGCCAAACTCTGTCGTTGCCATCTACTTCTTTCCATTCCGCTTTTACATTCTGCGATACCCTGGTATCTACTCTCTTTCCAACATAATCGGGTTGTATAGGTAGGTGGCGGCTAAAACGCCTGTCTATAAGTACCAACAGTTCTACTTTGCGCGGTCTTCCAAAATCGAGGAGAGAATCTAATCCTGCACGTATAGTTCTGCCTGTATGCAGTACATCATCTACCAGTATAACCTTCTTGTCTTCTATAATAAAGTCCATGTTCATGGCCTTGGGCAGTACAGGTGAGCGCTTGCGGAAGTCATCGCGGTAAAAGGTAGCATCCAATTCCCCGAAAGGAATGGTTTTGTTTTTGGTAAGAGCAGTAATTTTTTTATGAAGCCTGCGTGCAAGGTAAATGCCGCGTGGCTGAAGGCCTATTATAACAGTATCCTTAAAATCGTCGTGGTTCTCAATAAGCTGGTGGCAGAGGCGGTCAAGAGTAATTTCCAGATCTTGACTTGAAAAGAGTTCTTTTTTCTTCATCAAGGGTTCAAAGATAGATAAAAAATAGTTATGAGTTATGTATTATGAGTTATAATGGATAGGATAATAAAAAGGGCGCACTAAAAGCACGCCCTTTATTTTATAAGAACCGAGAAAACTTATTCGCCTTTTTCTTCGTCTTCTTTCTCTTTCTTTTCAGATTTCTCCATATCTGATTTAAGGTTAGCCAACTCTCCTAAGTCGCCAAGGGTGGTCTTTTCAATAGAACCCCTGATCTTCTTAACCGAGTTACGGGCATCCTGGGCTTCAGCCCTTCTGCCGGCAGTCTTCTGAACCTTCTCTTCAGTAGATGCATCTTCCTTGATACGAGAGTGAGAAACAATGATCTTCTTCGAATCTTTATTGAATTCAATCACTTTGAAATCCAATACCTCTTCTGCCTTAGCAGGGGTTCCGTTTTCCTTAATAAGGTGCTTTGCAGGTGCGAAACCTTCAACACCATACGGAAGCATAACGGTAGCGCCCTTATCAGTCATATTGGTAATGGTTCCTTTGTGGATCGAATCTACTGTAAAGATAGTTTCAAAGGTATCCCAAGGATTTTCTTCAAGTTGTTTGTGGCCGAGACTCAATCTCCTGCTTTCCACATTTACTTCAAGAACAGTTACATTGATCTTATCGCCAATCTTGGTGAATTCAGACGGATGCTTGATCTTCTTAGTCCATGAAAGATCGCTGATGTGGATAAGGCCATCGATGCCTTCTGCCAATTCAACAAATACACCGAAGTTGGTGAAGTTGCGAACGGTTCCAACATGGTTTGAGCCTTTAGGGAACTTATCGAGGATATTAGCCCAAGGGTCCGGAGCAGCTTGCTTGATACCTAAGGTCATTTTCCTTTCTTCCCTGTTAAGGGTAAGTACTACAGCTTCTGCTTCGTCGCCTACTTTAAAGAAATCGTGTGCGGTACGCAGGTGCTGGCTCCAAGACATTTCAGATACGTGAATGAGGCCTTCTACACCCGGAGCAATTTCAATAAATGCGCCGTAGTCAGCTACAACCACAATCTTGCCTTTTACTTTGTCTCCAAATTTAAGGTCGGCGCTGAGCGAATCCCAAGGATGTGCGCTAAGCTGCTTCAAACCAAGTTGAATACGTTTCTTTTCGTTATCAAAATCAAGTATAACCACATGTATCTTGTCTCCAAGTTTCACAACCTCTTCAGGGTGTGTAATACGGAACCAGGAAAGGTCGGTAATGTGTATTAAACCATCTACGCCGCCAAGGTCAATAAACACACCATATGAGGTAATGTTCTTAACGGTACCTTCCAGTACCTGGCCTTTTTCAAGCTTAGAGATGATCTCTTGTTTTTGTTGTTCAATTTCAGCTTCAATAAGCGCTTTATGCGATACAACCACGTTCTTGAATTCAGGGTTGATCTTAACAACCTTAAATTCCATGGTTTTGTTTACATAAGCATCGTAATCCCTAACAGGCTTAACATCAATTTGTGAGCCTGGTAAGAAAGCTTCCATGCCAAATACGTCAACAATAAGTCCGCCTTTGGTACGGCATTTAACAAAGCCTTTAATAATTTCGTTGGTAGCAAGTGCTTCGTTAACCCTTTCCCATGCACGTACAAAACGGGCTTTTTTATGAGAAAGAACTAATTGGCCATTCTTGTCTTCTTGTTTTTCTACATATACTTCTACCTTATCGCCAATTTTCAGGTCAGGGTTATACCTGAACTCTGCAAGAGGAATAGCACCTTCAGACTTGTAGTTGATGTTTACAACTACGTCTTTAATGGTTTTGTCAACCACAACACCTTCAAGTACCTGGTGTTCGCTGATAGAGGTTAATGTTTTTTCGTAAGCAGATGATAACCTGTCGCGTTCTGCGGCTGAGTAGTTATCTTGCTTTTTTCCAATGGTTTCCCAGTTAATTTCCTGAACTTCTGGTGCCGGTGCTATAACCGGGCTTTCGGTTTCTGTTGTCATTTTCTCTCATCGTGAAGGGTACTATGTACTGCTTCATCGAATTGTTCCTGATTTTCGGCGAACCAGGAGGGTTAATATTAGCTGCTGCCGTGCAGTTCCTTTTTTCAATTAGGGGTGCAAAGGTAGTAAATTATTTGAATGATATAACATTATGGGGTGGAATATCTGCATAAGCTTTATATTTGAAACCAGAGTGAAGAATTTAATCAAAGCAGAATCTTTTTTTAATCCTGAAAGTTGGAGCGGAAAACTTTTACTTTCTGTTTTGGTTTTGGTACTTGCTTTTCCTAAAATAGATGCTACATATACTTTTGGTATAGACCCTTCGTATTGTTATGCCCTTAATTATTTTTTTGCCCATCATATTCAATTAGGGCGTGATGTTTATTTCACATTCGGCCCTTTGGCATTTTTAGAACTGGCAGTGCCTATGGGCCATAATCTTGTCATAAGTCTTGTATTTATTTCCGTTCTGTATATTGCATTCAGTTACGTGGCTTTGTCGTTAGGTCAGGTTATTAATAGCAGAAAATGGTTATTTCATCTGGGCATAGTTTTCCTGATCTGTTGTTGCTTTTTTGTAGAAGATATACTTGTTGCTATAACTGCAGTTAGTCTGTTGCTTTACCATGAAAATAAAAAAAGGAGATGGATTGTTCTTGCCCTTGTAGCATCAATGTTCAGCCTGTATATTAAATCATCCGTAGGAATAAGTTGCTTTTTCCTCCTGATATCTTATGGTGTAATCGACTGGTATATGGTGCGCAATTTTAAAGTGATATTTAAAATTATGGCCGGTTATGCACTACTGTATTTTGCCTTTTGGTTTGTCGTTTACTGGAATTTCCAGGGCTGCTTAACATTTTTATGGTCGACCTTTCAGCTTGTAAAAGATTACTCGGCTTCTATGTGTATTCACCCCGAAAATAATTGGTGGTTGCTTGGCGGTGGCCTGCTTTCTTTTTTTGCGGTGCCATTTATAGGTAAGGACAAAAAGGTGTATTTATTGTATGCCATGTTCTTTCTTTCTGTTTTTGCAGCCTGGAAACATGGCTATTCACGCGAAGAAGAGGTTCACCTGAGTTCGTTTTATGGTTTTTTGACCTTATTCTTCATGCTTTACATTATTTATGTTGATAATGTAAGAGTTTTGCATGTGGTTTTTATGGCTGCAGCCTTTATGGGCATATACCGAAATATGTTGTTTACAGAACACTACCATGTTGACGATAAGGTTTCACTGAATGGCGGCATAAATAATTTTTGCTCCATAGTTCTTGATTATAAAAACTTTGTTCAGAAGACAGTAGAAACTTCGAAAGAGAATGTTGTATCGAAAAAATTACCAGATGGGGTTTTGAAAATAATTGGAGATAAAACAATTGATTTTTACCCGACTGAATTAACCTATGCAGCAGCAAATAACTTAAACTGGCAACCAAGGCCGGTAATACAGGCATATACCGCATATAATCAATGGCTCGACAAAGAAGATGCGAAATTTTTTGCATCTGAAAAAAGTCCTGAATTTATTTTGTGGGAGTTTGGGACGGACCGTTGGGGTGATAATAATTTTGGTGAAATTGATTATCAAAATGTGCTAAACGATGAGCCTAATGCACTGCACGAGCTGTTGAATCATTATAAGATAGTATACAAAAACACTACTATTATATTGTTTGAAAGATCAGCTACTGAAAACCTCGCTCAGCCCCAAGTTTTAAAGACAGAAAATACAATCTGGAACCAGTGGATAAAGGTTCCACAAGCCGATGATGGAATTTTGAGGGCAAAAATGAAATGCAGTGGTACATTAATGAGGTCGTTAAAATCTATATTATTTAAGGACGAAGAGTTTTATATGGATTGTAAGTTAAGTAATGGAAATGTAGTTGAGTATCGTATTATTCCTTCAGTTGCTCAAAACGGCCTTTGGGTAAATCCACTTTTGGTAAAGGACCTGGATAAGCTCAATGTTCCTTCATACCAGGTTGATGAAATACGTTTTAGCTGTTCTGATACAAAATTGATGCACAACGAAATTAATGTTGAATGGGATTTAACGAATGTTAAGCCATCTTCAAATCTTCAGCCTGAGACAAAGAAAGAGAATGTATATGAGGGAAAATTCAAAAATGTATATAACCTGTTTATGCTTAATGAGAAGCCGGCTGAAGCACTGGTTTTTGAATCGCATAATGATTTTGAGGGAGTGCGTGAAAACTGGTCATACAATGTTTCTGCTTTGACGGACGGGCAATTTTTTAGTGGGAAAAAATCAGAGCAAATGAATGAAGATGATGTTTATTCATCTACATTTTCCATTCCGGTTAGCCCCTATTTAAATGACTCGACATCATTAATTGTAAATGCTTCCGCCTGGGTTAAGCTTTCAGATAATATAAAAGGATCCCTGGTCATTCAGATGGATGATGATAACGGAAACTTTTTCTGGCAGGCAAGACAGTTTAATGATTATATACATGACAAGAGCCAATGGGAACAAATTTCGGCCGAAGAAAAGATTGTAGTTGGTAACAGGAAAAATGTGAAATTGAAAGTCTACATTATAAATAATAAAAGCAAGCATGTATGGGTGGATGATTTTGATGTTAAGCTGTATAGCCATCCTTTAAAATAAGTAATGATTTATCTCATAGCATAAAATGCCAAAATTCAATCCATTTTCATACATTTGCGCCTTAATATTTACATAAAAACAGCATGAAAGATCTATTCGACAAGCTTAGAGAACGCCGCGGCCCTTTAGGTCAATATTCTAAACAAACACATGGCTACTTTATGTTCCCGAAACTGGAAGGGGAAATAGGAAGCCATATGATATTCAGGGGTAAAAAAGTACTTACCTGGAGTTTGAATAATTACCTCGGGTTGGCTAACCATCCGGAAGTAAGGAAAGCAGATGCTGAAGCGGCTGCAAAATTCGGACTTGCGTTGCCAATGGGTGCACGTATGATGTCAGGCGATTCAAACTATCACCAACAACTGGAAAGTGAACTTGCTGCATTTGTGCAAAAGGAAGATGCCGTACTGGTAAACTTTGGCTACCAGGGTATGGTTTCGGCTATCGATTGCCTGGTTGACCGCCATGATGTTATTGTATATGATGCTGAGTCGCACGCTTGTATTGTCGATGGTGTAAGGTTGCATATGGGTAAGCGTTTTGCCTACAACCATAACGATATGGAAAGCCTTGAAAAACAATTACAACGTGCCGAGGTATTAGTTAAAGACACGGAGGGATCGGTACTTGTTATTACCGAAGGTGTATTTGGTATGTCAGGTAAAATGGGCAAGATAAAAGAGATAGTTGAGTTAAAGAAGAAATATACTTTCCGCCTATTTGTAGATGATGCACATGGTATTGGTACTATGGGTAAAACCGGAGGAGGAACAGGCGAAGAACAGGGTTGTCAGGATGGAATAGATATTTACTTTGGCACTTTTGCAAAATCGTTTGGGCTTATCGGCGGCTTTTTGGCCGGTAATGAAAACATGGTGGAATACCTGCGTTACAATATGCGTTCGCAGATATTTGCTAAGTCAATGCCTATGGCTATAGTTATTGGTGCTTTAAAGCGCCTTGAACTTATGCGTACCTTGCCTCAACAGAAAGAAAAGTTATGGACGATTGTAAGGGCATTAGGTAAAGGTCTTGCAGATGTTGGTATAAATACCGGCGGTACGCAGAGCCCGGTTACCCCAGTTTACCTTAATGGTACAGTTCCTGAGGCAACCAATATTACATTTGACTTACGTGAGAACTATGGTATATTTTGTTCTATAGTAGTATATCCTGTGGTGCCTAAGGGTATTATTTTATTAAGACTTATACCTACAGCCGAACATACACTGGAAGATGTAGCCTACACAGTTAAAGCTTTTGCTGAAGTGAATAAGAAGCTTAAAGCTGGTCAATACTCAGCTGAAAAAATGGCAGTTATCAACTAAATATAAAAACCCTGTAGCTAATGCTACAGGGTTATCCTTTTTAATCCATCAACCAACTGAAATATAGGGGATTGCGAGGAATGTCTTACCTCCAGTAGCCATTAAACCACACCCACTGGTTCCATCTATTCCAACCCCAGAAACCGGGTACCCATACATGACCATAATAATAGGGATGGTAAACTACATAAGGCCTTGGAGCGCAGTAGTAGCCGCGATGACCGCAATAGCCATAATGCGCATAACCTCTGCGGTAGCCGCCGCGGTAATACCCGCGGGCTTGAGAGTTTCCTGCAAAACCTATAAGGAAACCAAGTGTTAATATAACGATGAACCTTTTCATGACTTTTGTTTTTGGTTACAACTTTATGACTACGGTTATTTCCACAGGTTTAAAATCCTCCTTTGTTGAATGGTTAAAATATGTTAACGAGATCAGGCCTTTTTAGCAGGCAGGTTACCCAGGTTTCTTAATCCTTTCCAGGTTATTTTAATGTCAGTAAATACGTGGTAGTCGCGGGCATACATGGAGTTTATCTTTTGTGCGGCTTCAATGGTTTTATTGGCTGTATCAAATGAGTCAAGAGGAGAGAGAATACCGTTTTTAATTTTAGGAAGCCGTTGTGATATGTTTTCCGGTGCGTAGCCAACCCATGATTTAAGTCCAAGGCCAACTGCAATTACATTCCTGAAATAACCGGCAGGGCTTCTCTGTATCCATATCAATATTGGACTGAATAATAGAAAGAGAAGACTCAATATAATGTCGAGTATCCGTTTATCACGAATGTTGGGAGTAGTATTTATCGCATGCACATCTATAACATATAGCTCACCGGTGGTGTGTATTGAGTTACTGCCAATAATGGCCCAGCTTTCAGGTGGAGCTATTTTAAACTCCAGTTCTGTTTTGGGTATAGATGACATAGCATCCATAATTAATTGGGTAGAAAGATCTTTGGCACAAAAGATAACTTCGTTGATGTTGTAAATGGTTATAAGTTCGCTCCATTTGTTAAACCGTGTTCCATTACCGTTTGCCGGTTGTACCTGTTCAGGATTAGCATATCGAATTTCTTCAAACTTTACTCCTGTTTGCATTAACAAGTCATGAACGCGTTTAGATTCTTCTTCGGTACCTATAATAAGTGGCCTGCGGGTATTCTTGCCAAAGCCAGGTACTTTAAATACTCTTAAAAGCTGACGTATGCCGCTAAGTGCAAGTAATACCCATGCACTGCCAATAAATATAAGTGCTCTTGAAAAACGATATGTTTCCGGTAATAGCGCATACAGAATAAGTATTAAACCTGTTCCCCATAATATACCTCTGATAGTTTTCCAGTGTCGCATGGGCCTGTCGTAGCCTCCACTGAAAAGAATGCAAAGTATCCAGGTGATGCTATATATAGGGAGAATGAACAGCAGAAAATTCCGGGAATAATAATCGGTAGATGAGAACTTGTACTCTGCATAAAATAATGAGATAAGGTAATAACCAAGATAAATGATAATGAAATCTGCTATTGGTAGAGCAACTTTATTTACAAAGCGCCTGGTTAACGAAATAGAAGCCCGGAAGAATATAGCCGCGTTAATGAGTGATGAGAAGAGTTTTGCATTTTGTTTTGAGAAATGTTTCACCGCAAAAATGCGCATGGCATTGTAAAACATAATTACGTAATTCACGCTGCCTTTACGTGTACTCTCTCCTTTATAATGTATTATACGGGTTTCAGCGTAATAATAATTTTTATATCCGGCTTTAACAATGCGATAAGACATGTCTATATCCTCACCATACATAAAGAATGTTTCATCTAGCAATCCCGCTTTATCTAATGCGGCTTTACGCATAAGCATAAAGGCACCTGATAATACATCTACTTCGTTTGTTTCGTCCTGTGAAAGATAGGTAAGATGATATTTACCAAACCGTTTTGATTTTGGGAATAAATATGCCAACCCAAATATTTTATAAAAAGCTACTTCTGGAGTAGGTAAAGCTCGTTTCGATTCAGGAAGAAAATGTCCTGTTCCATCTATCATCTTTACACCTAATGCTCCTGCATCGGGGTGAGAATCCATGAATGCAATTGTCTTGGTAAAAGTCTCCTCTTCAACAACTGTATCAGGGTTAAGAAGTAATATATATTCACCTGTTGCTTGTTTTATAGCCTGGTTATTGGCAGCAGAGAAACCAACGTTCTTTTTGTTTTCAATTAGCTTTACTTCAGGGAATTTCTCTTTTAGCATTTCTAAAGAACCATCTACAGAGTTATTATCAACTACCCATATTTCACAAGCTATGCTCTTTGTTGCCTTGCGAACCGAATAAAGGCATTGCTCAAGAAAATGCTGAACGTTGTAATTGACAATAACTACCGATAACTTCATATAATGCTTAGTAGTTATTTACGCGAAAGAGATGATTCGTAAGAGACACGCAGTAGTATAGATTGGCCAAGGGTTACTTCATCAGTATATTCAAGGTCATCACCAACCGATACGCCACGTGAAAGAGTGCTTAACGTAACAGGTAATGCACCCAGTCTTTTGTAGAGATAGAAGTTAGTGGTATCACCTTCCATGGTGGATGGCAAGGCCATTATAACCTCTTTTACGTCTCCTGCTTCAACACGCTTAATAAATGGGTCTATATGTAAGTCCATAGGTCCTATACCGTTCATGGGTGAAATAATTCCTCCTAAAACGTGATAAATGCCATGATATTGCCCTGTATTTTCAATTGCTATAAGGTCCCGTATATCTTCCACTACGCAAATGGTTGAATGGTCGCGGGTAGGGTTAGAGCATATCTCGCATTTTTGCTGCTCTGTAATGGCAAAACAAACTTCGCAATACTTAATTTCTTCCGAAAGCCTGGCCACAATGGCAGACCATTGCTTCAGGTCGGCAGGTTCTTGCCTGAGCAAATATAACACATAACGCAGAGCGGTCTTTTTTCCTACTCCGGGTAATTTTGCAAATTCGGCTACGGCTTTTTCTAATAATTGCGAAGGCAGATTCATTGTTCAAAAATAGGAATTAAATTTGGCAGTCTTGCCATACTGAGTCTGTCTGAGTGTAATCCGTTGTATTTTTTGTCCTTTTTGCATTTTCTTTCATCTTTTTTCTCTTTTCAGAGCGGGTGTGATGTCGTAATTCACTGATTTTTAAGCTACTGTCTTTTTATTGCTTTTCATCTTGTGAAAAATTTTAGATCTCGGGTGAGTGGGTTGACACTTTTTAGCCTTCTAAAATCATAAAACACTGATAATCAAAATGTGTTTTTCAAAAATTGGCTTAAATCTGTCAACCCGTGTCAACCCGTTACTGCCTGTCATACTTTTAACCCGAGTAGGTTTGTTTATTGCAAAATATTTTATTGTTTTATTCATATCACTCGGGTGTTAGTGGTTAACAATGTAAAAATACGCATTTATATTTCATATGTTAAACAAATAGTTTATTATTTATCAACAACTCAAAAGACTTATTACTATTTCATACCTTTGTTACTTATTACAGAGAAACAGATATGGAAACCCAGAAAGTATTTTCAATATATGCCGAAATGACCCCTAACCCGATGGCAATGAAATTTGTTGCCGATAGGATGTTATTACCCGAAGGGGCACAGCTTGAATTTTTAAAGAAAGAGGACGCTGTTTCTTCGCCTCTTGCCTTGAAATTGTTCGATTTGCCTTTTGTAAAAGGGGTATATATAACAACCAACTTTATTACCGTGCTGAAGAATGATAAAGCTATGTGGGATGATGTGGTATTTGACGTTCGGGATTATATAAAAGACTTTATGCAAAAAGGCGGTAAAGTTTGGGTTAAGCCTGCCACTGCTGAAAATGGAACAAAAAGTGGAGTGAATAATGAACCTCCTCCTGTAGCAGTAGTTGGCCATGCCCAACCTACCAACGATATTGAAAATAAGATTGTTGAAGTACTTGAGCAATACGTAAAGCCTGCTGTTGAAAATGATGGAGGAACAATATTATTCCAGTCGTTTAAAGATGGTATAGTTACTCTTCAGTTAAAAGGTTCTTGCAGCGGATGTCCTTCTTCTTCATTAACACTTAAGTCGGCAGTGGAGCAATTGCTTAAGCGTATGGTGCCCGAAGTGAAGGAAGTTCAGCAAGAAATGGCCTGATAAGACGAAAGTTTGTAAAGTTAAAAGTTCATAAAGTTGTTTGACTTTTTACTTTATAAACTTTAAGAACTTTCCACTCTTTTAGTGTTTCACGTAAATAGAGTGAGGCATAAAGTATTTCGAGATAAGGAAAGAGAACGAAGAGACGATCATTAAAGGTACAAGCAAAGTATAACCACCTGTTGCCTCTGCAATAAGGAATATAGCTGTTAAAGGCGTATGCATTACGCCACTCATTAAGCCAGCCATAGCTACTGCCACAAAGTTGGGTTCATTAAGGTTTTCAATACCCATTATTTTGCAAAGACCAAAATAGTTTACGCTGTAAACAAAAAAGAAGCCTACCATAGAACCCATGAAAAGTGATGGAGCAAAAAAGCCTCCATTACCACCAGAACTGATAGTTAATTGTGTTGCGACAATCTTTACAATTAAAATTCCGAGTGTAAATAAAAGAAGTGCAATACCATGGGGGTCGTTGTTTTGGAAGCCTGAAAAAATACTACCGTTAAACAAATTAGTGTAGTCGGTATTTAAAAGCATTTGTACTGTATGGTACCCTTCTCCATATAACGGTGGAAACAAAAAAATAAGTCCGCCCAGGATCAAGCCACCAATTACCGCTTTTTTATATGGATTTAAACTCGGTTTTAACAGTTTTTCCGAAAAGGCTATACCCTTCATTACATAAACAGAGTAGAAGCCGGTGATTGCGCTTAATGCTATATAAAAAGGCAGGGCTTTCATATCCCAGCCTATTGTTCTTATGTAGAATATCTGGTTGGTCCCATAGAACATCTGAGATATTACAGAAGCTAATGCAGATGAAATAAGTAAGGGAACAAAGTTTACCGTAGAAAATTCACCCAACAATACTTCTATAGCAAACAAAACACCTGCTATTGGTGCGCCAAATATGGCTGATATGCCTGCTGCGGCTCCGCAGGCAAGCAACAACGTACGTTCTTTATAATCGAGGTTAAAGAGCGCAGCTATATTAGAACCAAACGCCGAACCGGTAACTACAATAGGGGCTTCTAATCCCATAGAACCGCCAAAACCCACCGTAAGCGAAGATGTAATCATGTGAGAATACATC
>JABCZW010000060.1 GCA_013289475.1 Bacteroidota bacterium | reverse complement strand
TAATAGCAAGCACTATACCTAATAAAAAGAATAAAATTAAAGTATAAATTTGAAGTGCAACTGCAGAAAGGAAAATGAGAATTACTGTAGCCCAGGAAAGTAGTCCAAACCTTAAACTCCTTTTGGAATCAGGATGTATTATTGCATCCTTATTTTTGTTTGCTGCTGAATCAATTGGGTTTATGCTATAATCGCTTTTCTGAGCACTTGAAAAGAAAATAATTTGTTTTTTGCTTTTACTGATTGAAGGCAAACTGCTTTTTGCAATTGGTATAACTTTAGTAACAGGTGCGGTTTTTGTTTGAATCTCGCTATTATCATTAGCTATAACTAATGGGTTAATAAGGATGGTCGATGTGTTATTCTGTATGCTTGTTAAGTTTTTTGTTTCTATTGGTTTGTTTTGCCCACTGCTTGCCCAATCAACATAATAACCTTTTATATACTTACGGTTGGTTACAGTGCATGATACTAAAAAAGCAAGAAATAAAAGAGGGAGTAGGAGGTGGGCTCGTTTCATTAAGTAGTTATTGCGTGGCTTTACAAATATATTGAATTACTGGAAGAGCTATATTGTGTTTTACCCCAAACCCCTAAAGGGGCTTTAACAATACTACTTAATAAGACAATCTTGCTCAAAGCCCCTTTAGGGGTTTGGGGCTCAAGAAGAAGCAGGAGTTAACCAATTCACCAAGGAGATTAACTTTGTATAATGAAATCGCCGGAACTGTTTATTAAAAGATGTGCCATAGCACTGGCATGTTTGGTGCTTACACTTATTTATCTGCATTCTTTTCATAATGGGTTCTTTTACGACGATGTTTATTTAATACTGCAAAACCCTGCGGTACACTCGCTTAAAAATATTCCCAAATTCTTTACCGATATAAGTACACACGGCAGCCGGGTCGATTACCAGGTTTATTACAGGCCCATGTCGCTGCTGAGTTTTGCTATGGATTATTGGTTAGGCAAGGGAGCCAACACAGTGGTATATCACATTCATACTTTTATTGGTTTTGTGTTGCTCTGCTTTTTTGTTTTTTTATTCAGTAAAAAGGTGTTTGGGCATTTAACCACCCAATCGTTTTACTTATCGCTGTTTGCTACATGTTGTTTTGCTTTTAATCCTGCCATTGCCGATGTTATTAATTACAATGCCGGCAGAGATATATCTTTCTCCGCATTATACGGAATGATGTATATAATACTCTATCTCTATTCTCCTTTTGCGCGAAAGTATTATCTCTATTTTATTCCTTTGGTTATTGGATGTTTGTTTAAAATAACTGCCATTACCTTTATGCCGGTTTTGTGGCTATATATTATGTTCTTTGAAGCCGATAAGGGGCTGAATGATATTGTAGGTGCTGTGAAAAGCACCTGGAGAAAGATATTACCCGATCTGCTTTTTACTGCTTTTATTGCAGCGGTTGTTTGGCTTAAGAGCAAGCCAGCCAATGTAGGTATAGAAGGGCTGAGCCACACTACATACCTGCTTACACAAACACATGTAATATTGAATTATTTTATTCTTTATTTCTCGCCCGAAAACCTTAATCCTAACGCTTGGCACGAATTTGTTACGTCCCCGACCGATTTGCGTTTCCTTGTGGGTTCAGTATTTATTGTTGGTCTGCTTGCTGCTATATATGTGTTGTCGCTGACAAAAAATATGCGCCCTGTTTCATATGGGTTAGCATTCTTTTTAATTACCCTTTTGCCTGAATCTACTTTTCTGCCTCTAATGATTCCGCAGAACGATTACCGGATGTTTCCTTCGGCAATTGGTTTATCAATATCAATGGCTGCGGTTGCATACCTTATAGTAAAGAACTTTGGTGTGATAACTAAACTCATTAAACCACTTGTTGTAACATGCTGTTTTGTTTTCCTTGCTTTTATAGCTTATGCTTCGCGAGATAGGGTCCGTGTATGGAGCAGCGATAAAGCCATGTGGGAAGATGTATTGAAGAAAGACCCAACCAATGGCAGGGTGTTAATGAATTTAGGTGTATATGTAATGCAGCAAGGAAAGTTAGATGAAGCTGAACAATATTTTGAAAGGGCGAAAGCATTTTCTCCTTATTACGATTTGATTTATGTGAACCTTGGAATAATAAAAAACCAGAAAGGCGATACTGCTGTTAGCTTGAAAGGTTTCGATTATGCCGAAAGTTGCTTTTATTACGCCCAGTTTTTGCATAATCATATTCATGATGCTGAAGTTGTTCCTCTCTTGCAGGCTTCTTTGGCGGCAAACCCCGGACTTTTGCAATCACGCTATTTACTTATGGATATGTATGCTTATCATCTCGATAAACAATTGGCTGCTCTTTGTAATCAAACACTTAGTTTATTCCCAAGCGATGCAACTACAATAAATTATTATAAGCTATACACTTCTGATAGCGTCAACTTTGTTATGGGAGGAATATCGGATAGTTTGGTTGTAAAACCACATACGCAAACCCCAACAAATCCCAATTACATAAGCTTGAGTATTGAATACTTTAATAAAGGAGATTATAAAAAATCGATAGAAGCATGTGAAAAAGCAATTGAAATCGACCCGAAATCGGCTATTGCCTATAATAATATGTGCGCTGCTTATAATAACTTAAAGGAATGGGATAATGCCATTGAGGCAGGTAAAAAAGCCCTGGAGCTGAATCCCAATTTCGACTTAGCAAAGAATAATTTGAACTTTGCACTCACTCAAAAAGAAAAGAGGTAAAATATTTTTTCCTGTTTCTGTATCTTTTTGTACTCTTTTGCATTATGGGGTTAAACTCACTATATGAAAAAGACTTTTTATGCCTTCGGATTATTGCTGCTTGTTGCGGCATGCCCTGCTGATTCAAATTTACCCAAAGGATGGTTTAAAGCAGGTGATTCACCCACGAAATATGATATGTACCTGGATAAAAACACTGCGCAGAATGGGAAAAGTTGTGCAACAATAAAATCCACCTTTGATAAGATTGATGGATTTGGTACACTGATGCAGGATTGCAAACCGGATAACTATTTAGGTAAGCGGGTAAGAATGAGTGGCTATATTAAATCGAAAGATATTGATGACTGGGCAGGTTTTTGGCTTAGAGTTGATCAGAAAAACTCGGTAGAACCTCTTTCATTTGATAATATGGAAAGCCGGGCAATAAAGGGAACAACGGATTGGAAGAAGTATGATATAGTATTGGATGTGCCATCTAATGCATCCAATATTGCTTTTGGCGCCTTGGTTGCAGGTACCGGACAGATATGGTTTGATAACCTTTCTTTTGAAGTTGTATCTGATACAGTTAAAACTACCGGCGGAGCTGTAATGGATACACGAAAAATTAATGACGCACCGACAAATCTCAATTTCGAGGAATAGAAAAAGAATTAGTTTAATTTATAACTCACATCACTCATAGTGTCGAGCTGGTGTATAAATTCGTTGCTCAGGTTTAGCTTTATCTTTTTCGAAATAAGTTCCACGCTCATGTTCTCGTCGGCATCAATAAGGGTAACCTTTAAATTGCAATTGCCGGGGTAGGTGCTGGTTATGGTGTAAATATCCTTTACCACATCGTCAGATACTTTGTTCAGCGGTATTTTTATGGTCAGGCTACGGGCCATTTTATCGCGCACTTCGCTAAGGAGCATAATGCTGGTAGCCTTTATCTCTACCATTTCCGGATTCTTGTAATTAGGCATGGTTTTAGCCTTTATATAAAGGAAGGTACCTGTAACAAAAAAGTGCCTCCACTTCAGGTAATCATCTTTAAATAAACGTAACTGAATACTGCCGCTAAAGTCTTCAATAGTTAAAATACCCCAACCGTTTCCATTCTGAGCGGTGCGGTTTTCAGCGCCTACTACCAAGCCTGCAAAGGTAAACTCCTTGCCCTTTGTATCAGGCAAGCCTTCCAGTTGTTCAACTTTATATGTACAGAAATTAGTAAGGTCAAATTTAAAATCATCGAGCGGGTGCCCCGAAATGTAAAACCCCGCAACGTCCTTTTCTTTATTTATAAGCTCAATCCGGCTCCATGCCTGGCATATAGGCGCTTTAGGCCTGGGTATAGAGTCATTGGTCATTTCACCAAACAACGAATTACTATTGGCACCCGAAGCATTCTGGAAGCCATTGCCATATTTTATAAGTGCCTCAAGGAAGGTCTCTTTATTATTCTCAGAAGCAAAATATTGGGCGCGTGTGTATCCGAATGCATCAAACGCACCGGCCATAATAAGGCTTTCAAATGTTTTTTTATTGGCAGTACGCAGGTTAACCCTGCTTATCAGATCATATACATCTTTGAAAGGCCCGTTCTTTTCACGTTCTTCAACAAGACTGCCCACCGCTGCTTCACCCACGCCTTTCACTGCGCCTAAACCAAAGCTTACTTCGCCTTTATCGGTAACGGCAAAACTGTGTTCACTTTTATTAATATCGGGACCTAATACAGTCAATCCTATTTTCTTACACTCATCAATAAAGAAGGTGAGCTTTTCAATTTCCCCCATACTGTTTGTGAGTACCGATGCCATAAACTCAGCCATATAATTAGCTTTGAGGTAGGCGGTCTGGTATGCCAATACAGAATATGCCGCGGCATGTGCACGGTTAAATCCGTATCCGCCAAACTTGGCCATCTTATCGAATAGCTCGGTGGCAGTGGCTTCGGGTACACCTTTACTAACTGCGCCTTTTACAAAATCGGCTTTCTGTTTATCCAGCAGGGCAAAATCTTTTTTACCCATTGCTTTACGCAATACGTCGGCCTGGCCCTTGGTAAAGTCGGCCATAACCTGCGATATTACCATCACCTGTTCCTGGTAAACTATAACACCAAAGGTTGGTTTCAATACGGCTTCGGCAAGCGGGTGGTAGTAGTTTGGTTTTTCTTTTCCGTTCTTACGGGCAATATATGCAGGTATATCGTCCATAGGGCCCGGGCGATACAAGGCGTTCATAGCAATAAGGTCTTCAATATTGGTAGGCTTCAACTCCTTCATATATTGCTGCATTCCCTGCGACTCAAACTGGAATATGCCAATCATTTCACCACGCTGGAACATCTCGTAGGTCTTCTTATCGTCCAACGGAATGTTATCAATATCAATATCAATACCCTTGATTTTTTTAATTAAAGCAATTGCATCTTTTAAAATAGTGAGCGTCTTTAATCCTAAAAAGTCCATCTTCAACATACCCACCGATTCTACATACTTACCCTCGTATTGGGTAATGAGCAAAGGAGAATCTTTTAACCTGAAAACAGGCAGGTAGTTGATAAGGTCATCGGGAGCAATAATAACACCAGCCGCATGTATGCCCGTTTGCCTGGCTGTGCCGTCGAGCACTTGTGCCAATGCCAATGTTTTGGCTAACGGGTTGTTCGGGTCTTTCTTTATATCCGATAATTCTTTTACCTGGCTGATAGCATCTTCTAAAGTATCTGCCCCAAAAGGAATAAGTTTAGTAAGCCGTGTTGCATCTGCTAATGGAACTTTAAGTGTACGTGCCACATCTTTAATAGCCGATTTGGCTGCCATGGTGCCAATGGTTACAATTTGTCCTACACGTTCCTTGCCATATTTTTCAACCACGTAATTAATAACCTTATCGCGGCCCTTATCGTCAAAGTCAATGTCTATATCGGGCATAGATATACGCTCCGGGTTAAGAAAGCGCTCAAAGAGCAAGTTATAGCCGATAGGATCTATATTGGTAATGCCGGTGCAATATGCAATAATAGAACTGGCTGCAGAACCACGGCCGGGGCCAACCCAAACACCGAGTTTTTTTGCTGCGGCTATAAAATCCTGTACAATAAGGAAGTAACCCGCAAAGCCCATTTTTTTAACTACGCCTAATTCAAAATCCATACGGGTGCGGACCTCATCTGTAATCTCTTTATACAAACGCTGGGCACCTGTGTAGGTTAAGTACTTCAGGTATTCATCGGCATCGGTAAAATTGTCGGGCAGCTTGTATATAGGCAACAATACATCACGCTTCAGCTTAATGGGTTCAATCTTCGATACAATTTCGGCAGTGTTATCCAGCGCCTCCGGCATATCCGAAAAGATGGTTTCCATCTCATTCGTAGTCTTCAAAAAGAACTGGTCGTTATCGAAACGCATACGACGCGGGTCGTCAAAGTCCTTACCCGTTTGTATACAGAGCAATATATCCTGTGCTTCGGCATCCTGCACATCTACATAGTGTACGTCGTTGGTGGCAATTATTTTAACATTGTACTTTTTGCTCCATCTAACCAAAACCTCGTTGCAAATGTTTTGCTCTTTAATTCCATGGCGCTGCAGTTCTATATAATAGTCTTCGCCAAAAATGTCGAGGTATTCTTTAAATACTATTTCAGCCGCTTCTTCACCTTTGCTCATTATGGTGCGGCTTATTTCACTTGCCAGGCACGAAGTAGTAGCAATCAGCCCTTCTTTATACTGGCGTAATAGTTCTTTATCTATACGTGGCTTATAGTAATAGCCTTCAATAAATCCTAATGAACAAAGTTTGGACAGGTTTTTATAACCGGTAGGGCTTTTGGCAAGCAGTAACTGGTGGTAATAGTTCTTCTCATCATCGCTTTCGCTTTTTGTTTTATCGAAGCGGCTGCGCGGAGCCATATAAAACTCGCAGCCAACAATAGGGATGATACCTAATTTATCAGCTTCGGCAACAAATTCGGGTACGCCCAACATATTGCCGTGGTCGGTAATAGCAACCGACTTCATACCATTCTCTTTCACCTTCTTCATCAGGCCGCCAACTTGCGAGGCTCCGTCGAGAAGGGAGTACTTGGTATGTACGTGTAAGTGCGAGAATTCCGGCATAATTTTTGCTTTTTACAGCTCTTTTTCCTCTAAAAACCTCTAATTATTTTTAAAGGAATGCGAAGTTATACCATGCCGGTTACTTTCAGAAGATGAACAAGCGGAATTTATTACAGGATATTAACAACTGAATGTTGATAGGGGATACGTGCGATGTGAATTGCAAAAATGTTGATAGAGAGAAATTTATAACTTGCAACCAGTTTCAATTTGTTATGATAACACTTTTGATGTGCTTGCTTATAGTTTTGGTTTTTGTAAGCCTAATGGTGCTTTCATTATCCCTGATATTTTGGATGAACTCTTCAGGCTACCCTTTTTTGTGGTATGCAAAGAAATTGAGCAAGTGGGGAGTGGTGCTATTTATAATTATTGCCGGAATAGTTATCTATGTCCAGGTCTTTGAAAAAGGCCTTAACTGATCTAAGAAAGCGCTCCTTTCAAAAAGCCTTCTATCATATTGCAAGGCAGCATCATAGGCTTATCGGTAACCGTAATAGTAATAGTCTGACCGCTTACTGTATAAGTACCGGCCACATGCCCAACGGGAGAATTTACATCAAAATTTCCAGCGGCATCGGTGCCGGTTAGGGTGCCATTCATTTTGCCGATTTTTTCTTTTGCTTTAACCAGGTATTCATTTACTGCACCCTGAAAAGGTATGCTTGTAGGATCGCATGCGCTCATACTATGGAGATTTATAATGCTAAACTAAGGGAATTTGGATTGGCAATGTTAAAAATTAAGCATTCCATTTATCACTTGGCCGTATAACGCCCGGTGGCATACCATCGTCGTCATCTTTCTTTTTGCGCTTAAACAAGCCGGCAATCTTTTTGCGCATAGCTGTAAAACCACCTGCCAGAGCAATCATGCCCACTTTCCAGAATTTTAAAATAACTGCCAAAAAGCCCACTTTGGCAAGTATCTTGCCTGCCACAAGCCCGCCAATTGTCCATGCAGCTACCTTATCAATTCCCGGATCAAAGTCTTTGTATTTGTTTCCATCGCCAAAGCTTACAATATCCATAACCTTGGGCAAATTGGCCTGCACATTCTTTAGCTGATCCATGGTTGCAATGGCATTCAGTACCAATACTCCTTTGCGGCCAAGTATGCGCACGTTATAGTTCAGGGTAAGTATAGAGTCGGTACCAAATTTAAGTTCCTTGGCCCAGTGGAGTATTTTGCGTTCCTTATCATAAAAGGGTGTAACGGCCCAACCTATAATGTAGACAGGTTTATAGCCTGCGGCAACTCTCTGGGGATTGCCCTCTTTCTCATCTTTCTTAATTTCATCTAGCAAGTCATTGTAATTGATCTTATCGGCATCGTCGTCCTTTACATAGCCAATATCATCATATTCAATATTGAATATAAAAGACGAATCGGTGAGGATGCCAGTATTCTCAGGCATTATAAAACCCAGTGTACCGTTATCCTCCCTGGGGTTCTTCCATAGATCATATAATACTTTTTCGGCGTTTGCCTTATCGAGGTATTTAAAGCCATCGGGTATTTTAATAGAGCCAATACCATTTGACAACGGTATGGTGCCATGCTGGTATTTGAAAGTCTTTTCAAGCGAATCGGCATAGGTTAATTCTTTCAGTTCATCTCCTAGCGAGTCTAATCTTATTGTGCTGACTATTGTGCTATCGGTATGCTTCGCTTTATGCTTGTTGCCTGCAAATACACAAATAGATAGAGCATTGCAGAGTAGGAGGGTGGAGATAAGTTTCTTCATGGTAATATATATTAGAGTGGCCTATGGCTAAAATATAAATTATATTGATACCCAAATAACCAGCAATAAATTTTCACCGATTGAAATAATGGGTTGGGCTACCAATCTATCCATTTTGTAGAATATTTAAGATGCACGGGCTGATATGGCCTTACCTTGCAGTCGAGATGTGAATCCTTATACCCCTTCCCGCGCCAAATCCCTATCCTCCTCTAATCTTTGGCGAACTGAGCACCGGGAAGGGGTTATTTTAAAGCAGGCCCCATACCAAAATCCCCCTATACACAGCGTCTTCTCTAAGGAGAAGGCGCTTTTTTATGTTAAAAAAACCTATAATTATGGTTATTCACAGTAAATTGTGGATAAAATCGCTATATTTGGTTTAAAATATATACAGATTATTATTTATGTCAATTCACAAAAGGTGGTCAAGCTACACTAAAAAGAACTCTCAGTCAGAAGCTGATACTTTCGGCGTTTATGAAATCGGAGATATTGATACCGGCGCCATACTCTATATTGGTGAGGGTAAGATACGTACAGGCCTTTTAGCACATAGTCCCGATGGCGGCCGTAACAAACATGTTTCGGTTTTTGGTTCCTCAATAGTAGGTAACTATGGTTACCGTTACGAAGAAACTACATCAAAGGAGAAAGCAAAAGCTTTACAAACAAAATACCTAAAGCTGTTTAAGAAGACCTATGGAAGCCTGCCCCGTTTTAACCAAAAACAGGGAGAAACTACTACCAGCGAAGTTCACTTTTAATAATGGAACAACGCCTTACTATAATTACGCTGGGCGTTAGCGACATTAATGTTGCAAGCGATTTTTATGAAAACAAATTAGGCTGGAAACGCCATGGTAGCAGCATGGGCGATATAGTGTTCTTTATGCTCAATGGCATTCAATTAGCCATATACCCTGTTAAAGAACTGGCTAAAGATGCAACCGTTCCTCCTGCCGACATAAAAGGCTTTAAAGGCTTTACCCTGGCGCATAATGTGCGTAGTGAAAAGGAAGTTGATGAGCTTATAGCATCCTTGAAAGCTAAGGGTGTTAAGGTGGTAAAAGAGCCACAAAAAGCAGAGTGGGGTGGTTACAGCAGCTATATCTCAGATCCTGATGGAAACCTTTGGGAGATTGCCTTTAACCCGTATATGAACCTCGATAAAGCGGGGAATGTAGTAGGGTAGTTACTTCTCTAGCCCTATACTTCGTTACTTTTACTGCTCCACAACTCCCTCATATTAGGCGTAATTGTAAAACAGTCTTCTATATTTTTATTGTCAAAGCTAGACCAGTAAAAAATAGTGTATTCGTGAATCTTAAAATTTTGCTGAAGCAAGGGCTTAATGATGTTCCAGTATTTGGTAAAACTACTTGCATCAGGTTGGTCAGTTGTAGCCTGGATAATAATCTCCATTAGCACAAACTTCTTGTCATCGTCGGTCAATACTTTGTAATGGGCAATATATTTTTCAATATCGTCGGGCTCTGCAACTTCGTATTCCCAGTCTTGCATCGTGGGCCCTTTAACCAGGTTCAATTCGGCTGCCAGTTCGTCAATTGCTTTTTTTGTGGCGCATCTAAACTCCGGTTCTATCACAGTAAACTATTTTTTTACTTGTATTTCTTTATCTCTTCCTGTAGCAGGCCGTATATTCTCTTATTAACGGGTACAAGAGGCAGGCGTAAAGAATTGATAGATATGCCCATAATTTCGAGTGCGGCTTTTACACCACCAGGGCTGCCATCGGCAAACAGAAGGTCGGTTATATCGGTAAGCTTATAGTGCAATTTACGGGCTTCAACAAAATTACCTTTCAGCGCCAACCTTGTCATTTCCGAGAAATCTTTCGGGAAGGCATTTGCAATAACCGATATAACTCCGTCGGCTCCGGCTGCCACCATTGGCAGGGTTACCAGGTCATCACCCGATATTACAAAGAAGTCCTTTGGTTTGTATTTTATAATACGCATTATCTGTCCGAAATTGCCCGAAGCTTCTTTTACTCCCACAATGTTTTCAAAATCATTTGCAAGGCGCAACGTTGTTTCAGCGCTTATGTTTGAGCTGGTGCGGCTTGGCACGTTGTATATTATTATTGGCAGTGGCGATGCATCTGCAATTGCTTTGTAATGCTGGTAAATGCCTTCCTGGCTTGGTTTGTTATAATATGGCGAAACAGATAAAATAGCTTCAATCCGGCTCAAGTCGGTTTGTTCAATGCAGTGTACAATTTCCGAAGTGTTATTGCCTCCAATGCCTAATACCACAGGCAAGCGGCCATCTACCACATCTAATATATGTTCGGTAACTGCTGCTTTTTCTTCTTTGCTTAGCGTGGCTGTTTCGCCTGTGGTGCCAAGTGCTACAATGTATTCAACCTTACCTTTTACAAGATGTTCAATAAGTTTTTCAAGGGCTTTAAAATCAATACTGCCGTCTTTTCTAAAGGGTGTAATTATTGCTACTCCCGTACCGCTGAAATTCTGCTTTTTTGCCATCTGTAATATATGATGATATAAGTTGAAGCACGAAGATATAAAATTTACTATTTTTAGGTGCTATTAAAAATCAGGATAGAGATTTATGTTGGTTCACACATTCTTCCATGGTGTTTTTCTCGGTTTAGGGCTGGCGTTCCTTTTCATTGGCCCTTCTCTGTTCGCATTGATACAAGCCAGTATTAAGAACGGGTTCCGTTCGGCGGCTGTAATGGCTTTTGGCATTTCACTCAGCGATGTATTGTTGGTTGCCCTTGCTTACCTGGGCGCTTCGCAGTTGCTTAACAATCCCCAGAATGTTAAATACATGCGCATTATAGGCAGTATTATTTTGTTTGCCTTTGGTATTTACACGCTTTTTCAGAAACACGATAAGGAAGATGCGAAGAGCAAGAATATAGAAGTTCCCGATAGTACACATTTGCCAATTATGTTTGTTAAAGGCTTCTTCCTCAATCTTTTTAACCCATCTGTTTTCTTTTTCTGGATTACCTGGGTGGGTGTAGCCAGTTCGCAGTACAATACACGCGAAGAAGTGATAGCCTTTTTTGCGGGTACACTGGGAACGGTATTTGCAACTGACCTCGCAAAATCATTTGCGGCTAAACTTATTAAAAAGCTACTTACGCCTAAATTGATGAAATTTATCCACTACCTGATGGGTGTGGCTTTAATTATTTGCGGAATAGTAATTATATGGGCCGTATTCTCAGGCAAGGGCCTTAGTGCGGCGTAATGGCCGATGCTCTTTGCAGGCTGTCCTTATATTGCAGGTTCAATCCCGAAACAATATCTTTAGTTATATCAAGGCCATTGTTTGCATAAATTATATTAGTACCTGTTTCTCCGCTAAGTAAAATATAATCGAAGTGCATTTTCTTGTTATAGTCAGATACATATTTACGGACTATATTTAATATTTTAGCGTTTTTCTCCTCTGTTACTCTCGACAGGTTATCGCGTTTTACCTGGAAATTGTCTAATTCATCTTTCTTCGCCTGTAGTTCTTTTTGGTACTTTTCATCATCAACCTGAGAAAGAGCTCCGGCTTGCTTCTTTTGCATGTAAACGGTATATTCTTGCTGTAAAACCTTTTCTTTACCAAGGGCTTCTTCCTGCAATGAGTTTAAGTTTGATTCGTACTCGCTTTTAAAATCAAGCATAAGCTGGTATTTGGAATTCATTGAATCAATATTAATGTGGGCAATGCGTAGTAACCTGTCTTTACCGGCATTGTCAGATACTGAAGTATTTGCTGCAGAGCTTTCTCCGCCAGAAGACTTTTTTAAACCAAAATATAGCCAGAACAATATGCCAACTAAAACAAGCAATACAAGGTTAAAAACTGTCGAAAGGTTTTTCATAAGTATAAAATTTATTTTTTGTAAGGTTCGCCAAATATAATATCTACATGGTAATCCATAGCCATAGGTTTGCGGCTATCCATGCCCGGCTTCCAGCGAGGCATTTTTTTTGCCACACGTAAAGCTTCTTTATCGCAGCCATAACCAAGCGGTTTCAACACTTTAAACTTACTCAGGTTGCCAAGGGTATCAACCCAAAAATCAACTTCAATGGTTCCGCTTATATGATTTTTACGGGCAGCAGATGGGTAATGCGTATTTTTCTTCAGAAAGGCCTTTAATGAATCTTTCCCGCCCGGATATTGAGGCACAAGCGGCAAACCGGGTAGGTGATGCCTGGGTTGTATTGCAGG
>JABCZW010000059.1 GCA_013289475.1 Bacteroidota bacterium | reverse complement strand
ACCGGAACAACGTTCGGTACGTATCTGGCCACATGATAGAGTAGGAGATATTATTATACTCGGGTTGGTATTTGGTATTTTGGGCGCTAAAATATTTGATGATTTAGAAAACTGGAGTGAGTTTATACAGCATCCAATCGAAAGTCTTCTTTCGCCAAGCGGCTTAACATTTTATGGAGGTTTAATCTTTGCATCGGTAGCTATTTGCTGGTATGCTTATAAGCGTGGAATAAAATTAAAATTCCTGATCGATTCGGCCGCTCCTGCATTGATGATTGGTTATGCAATCGGTCGCATTGGTTGCCAGGTAGCGGGTGACGGCGATTGGGGAATTTATAACAGTGCATATATAACCGATCCAGTTACGGCAAAAGTAGTACCCGTAGATGATGCCGGATATCAAAAACAAATCAATCGGTTTTCTACTTATTTTTTAGATGGACGGGTAACCGATTCGGGGTCTGTCGTTTCAGTAGGAGTAACGGACAGGATTGCCGATAAGCTTGAAAATATTCCACATAAAGCCTATAAAGCACCTTCTTTTGTACCAAGGTGGATGGTTGCTTATAATTATCCGCAGAATGTAAACAAAGATGGCATTCGTATAGAAGGCTGTACAGATGAGCATAACAGAGTATTACCGGTGCCGGTTTTTCCTACACCGTTTTACGAAACCATTGCCTGTACATTGCTCTTCCTCTTCCTTTGGGCTATTCGTAAAAAAATAAAAGTGCCGGGTGTTGTTTTCGCAATTTATCTAATTTTAAACGGGATAGAACGCTTTATTGTAGAGACAATCCGTGTAAATATTAAGTATCATATTTTTGGGTTTAACCCAAGTCAGGCTGAAGTAATTTCATTTTTGCTTGTGTTTACAGGTATGCTAATGCTTATCCTTTTCAACAGGCAAGCATCTGGTACTGTAAATGACAGCAAAACAAAATTAAAAGTGGTGGAATAAATTGTAAAGAACTTTTGAAGCGTGATTGCTGCTGGTAATTCGCCACTTAATTTTACATTTGTAATTATCAATTATACATCCGATAGCTATCGGATTTCAAATTATCAATTAATAAGCTATGCCTTCTTTTGATTTTGCCAGCAAAGTAGATCCGCAAACATTAGACAATGCGATCAATACTGTAAAAAAAGAAATCACCAACCGGTTTGATTTTAAAGATTCTCATGTAGTAATAGAACTAAATAAAAAAGATTTTAAAGTAAACCTGGAAGCGGATAGTGAAATGAAACTAAGTCAGATGATTGATGTAATGTTGAGCCGCAGCATGAAGCAAGGTTTAGCTGCAGAAATATACGACATTAGCAAGGAGCCGTATCAAAGTGGCAAAGTTGTAAAACAGGAAGTGATAGTACGAAACGGCATTAAACAGGAAGATGCCAAGAAAATAGTAAAGCTGATAAAAGACAGCGGCTTAAAAGTGCAGGTAGCTATAATGGATGATATTATCCGGGTAACCGGTAAAAAAATTGATGATTTGCAGGATGTAATCCAGGCGTCCAAAAGCTGGAATATCGGCATTGCTTTACAACAGACAAACATGAAATCTTAATTGATAATTGGGTAATGGATAAATGATAATATTTGACACATGCAGTTTGTTATTGCGCATAAAGCCCTGGGATTAGTTGATTATCCATTTTTAAGTAACAAATTATCCATTATTTCCCTATATTTGCACTCTTAAAAAATCAGCATGGCAAAATCCATGCACAAAACATAGAAAATCATGAAAAAAGGTTTGCACCCAGATCAGTACCGTTTAGTTGTTTTCAGAGACATGAGTAACGGCACTCAATTCTTAAGCCGTTCTACAGCTTATACAAAGGAAACAGTAAAATATGAAGATGGTAACGAATATCCGGTAGTAAAGCTGGAGATTTCAAATACATCGCACCCGTTTTATACCGGTAAAAATGTATTGGTAGATACTGCAGGTCGTATCGACAAGTTCAAAAAACGTTACGAAAAGAAAGCTTAATCACTTTCATTCGTGCTTAATAAATTACAGTCCTCTATTTTTAGAGGACTGTTTTATTATATACATTTATCGATTTGATTGACACGATTAAAGGAGTAGCAAGATTGCCGAAATTATAGGTACTGTTAATTTAGTAAAAATGAGTGCAGGTTTTAATGCACATCCATTAATTGAATATCAAAATAGAGTATTGCATTTGGAGGAATTGATGCATATCCCGTACAACCATAGGCATAAGCCGATGGGATTATTAATTTTATATGGCCACCTTTTTTTATGTAGGGTATTCCTATTTGCCAACCTGCTATTACACTATTAAGCGGAAAACTTATAGTACTATCTTCTTTGTCGAAAACTGTTCCATTCAGTAAAGAACCGGTATATCTTACCGATACAATGGAATTAAGATTTGGCACAGCTCCAGTGCCTGGTGTAATTACCTGATAGTATAATCCAAAAGTATCTTTTACGGCGGTGATCGTATCTTTTTGACAAAAGGCACGCATGGTAGAATCTTCTGAAGCCGGTGATACATCTGTACAGGGAGTGTAACCAGAATTATTTTTGGCACAGGATAACAGAAGAATGGATATGGCAGCTAATGCGGTTGCTATTTTTTTCATTGTGTTTTTAGTAGATAATTTTTCAAAAATACTATAAATTAAGTGTGTAACAGATAGAAATTTTTAAATGGATATGCTAAAAAAAACATCCGTCCTGATTCAATTTGAACCGGACGGATGTTATTGAGTTTGAGTTGATATTAATTATTGTTTTATAAGTGTTAATTGAGTATTCAATGTATCTCCTTTAATAGCCACATGATACATGCCGCTTGCCAAATTACTAATTGTTATATGAATAACGGTATTGCCTGCACTTACCAATACCGTATTTTGCAGCAATATTTTTCCTGCATTGTCCAACAGTTTATAGTGTATGGTTTGAGCTTTGTCTGTATATAGGCGTATGCTTGCATTGTGGGTAGCAGGATTAGGGTAAATGCTTACTTTAGTTGTGCCTGTATTGTTTTGCAATGGCATAATTGCACTGTAACCAACAGTACCATCATTATCGGTTTGTTTAATACGGTATAGTGTGTTGCCGGTTACTGTTTCCTTACCTGTAAAGGAATAACTGTTTGTGCCGTTGCCGATGCTTTTAATACTGCCGATGGTAGTATAGTTATTGCCATTCGTAGATTTTTGAATCTGGTAGTCTGCTGCATTTTGTTCATTTACCTCCCAGCTAATCACTGCTTCTTTATTACTGTTAAGTTGTGCTGATAGGTTGATCCAGGTAACGGGCAATGGGGTAGTAGGCGTGGTAACCAGGAAGCCGCTAAAACTGCTTACATCAAAGCTTACTTCCCAACGGTTGCCGGTACTGTTCCATACAATATTGTTATCGTCCGGGTCGATGATAATTGAGCCTTCGGAATAGCTATCCGGCAGCCCTGTATAATTGTTGGTAGTGCCGCTGTACTTTGCAATGCGGAGGTTGCCGATACCTATGTTGTCGCTACTGCCGGTTGGCAATTTCAGCCCTGTAGTTGCAGCATTATAAGCATCAAAATCAGCTTGCGTAAAATACAAGGTAACCGTAGCCGTAGATGCATTTGCATTACTGGCCGGCGTAATTTGATAATGGCGTGGAGCATACGAGTATCCCATATAAGTTGGCACGCTGCTTTCTACCCATACATAAGCCGTGGTGCTGCCTGCAATCGGGCTGCTGCCGTTGGATACTATTTTAGCAATTATATGTTTGCAATCCCTGCTATAATAGGTAGCTGTATTGTCAGATTGTACAAAAGTTACAGAGTCGTTTGTTTTTGCAAGGCTATCTGTTGGATAGGTTTCGCCACTATATTCATAGGCACCCATGTCGATTGTACCGTTAATACGGTTGTTGCCGGCCAGGTCAATACTGCCTACGATTGAGGTGATGCCTGTTGCATTTCCCATATTGATAACCGGGCTGCAGGGCAGCAATCTCAGGTTGCCATTGGCTGCATCTACGAATAAAGGGTCAATGCTGCCATCCACACCATTATTAAAAGCCGCCTTACCCTGTACCAGGCTGTAACTAATAGCTGGCAGGCCAACAGCATTGGTGATGCCTGTGCCATTGCCATAAAGAATGCAGTTTCTTATTTTTACTGAAGTATTAGATTGCGGTGAAATATTTATACCCGTAGTATTATTGGAGAAACTACAATTATAAATAAGTATTGTTTTGCCGCTGGCTGTACTACGATTATAGATGGCAGTCCCCGCATTACCCGAAAAACTACAGTTAGTAATGGTTACTGCACCTGTAGTATTATTATATATACCTGCACCATTGGATGATGTTGATGTATTACCGGTGAATAGGCAATTAACGACAGAAGTAGCCGTAGCTGCTGCACTGAAAAAATTATATATCCCGCCGCCCTGTGTACCACTGTTACCGGAAAATATACAACTAGCTACAAAAGGAGAAACATTATTATTAATCATTCCACCGCCTGTTGCATTGGAGCCTCCTGTTATAAAAAATCCATTCAATACTGCTGCATTCGTTAAGCCATTATTGTTATTACTGATAACCGCTGCGTTATTGCCTTTCAGGATACTGCTATCTGCGGCGGCAGTACCGATGATACGGTCTGCAAGGCCGGCTTCTGTACCTTTAAAGCTGCCGTAAATTTTCACCCCTTCCTTCATGGAGAAAGATTGATTGGCTAAAGGTTGGTAGATCCCTTTGGCTACAAATATACTATCCCGGGCTTTGGCAGTGCTTACTCCCTTCTCAAATGTTTTAAATGCGGTGGCCCATGTTTTGCCATCGTTTGCATCACTGCCATTGGTAATATCTACAAATATTTTTGGTGGCAAAATCACGGTAATATTTATAACCATAGTAGCTGTTGCCACACCGTCGCTTACCTGCACGGTAAATGCATCATCTCCTACATAATCAACTGCAGGCGTATAGGTAATTGTTCCGCCCGGTGTTATATCTGCACTGCCGGAGCTGGCTGTTGCCGAAGAAAAGATAACATTGCCATGGGATGGAGTGGTAACAAAAGACCATGTTTCTGTCTGGCCGTTGTCTATATCGCTTATATGTAATAGCGGTGCGATGCTTGTGGCTCCTGCATTCTGATAAACAATTAGTGTTTGCGGACTGGTATTTATAAAAACGGGTACCGTATTGGGGGGCGCACTAACGGTAACAGTAAACGAAACACTATTGCTGCTGCAGGTTCCATTGCTTACTTCCAGGTTGCCACTGTACTCAGCAACTGCTGCATTTGCCGGAACGGTAACTGCTATTGGAGATGAAGTTAAAGAAGCAGATGATACATTTGAAAAGCCTGCCGTTATTGCAGCGTCAGACCAGGAAATACTATAGTTTAACGGGCTGCCCGAGGTTGCAGTATATGGAAGGTTGGCAGTTGTTGTGCCGGAAGTTACATCAGGGTTTGTGCCTAAGGTAATGCTAACTGCAGCAGGTTCTCCAACTGTAAAATTCTTATTGGACTTACATCCATTGGCATCCGTTACAGTACAACTATAATTGCCGGCAGCAAGCTCCGAAGCATTAGCTGTTGTTGCGCCATTAGACCATAAATATGTATAAGGAACTGTTCCACCGCTGGCAATTATCCTTGCACTACCATCGCTACCTCCTTTACAGGTGACGTTATTAATTGTGCCCTTGCCTGTAGTAAACGCAGGTGGTTCAGTAACAGTAAATTTTGATGAAGTAATTGAGCAACCTTTACTATCTGTTACTTTTACAGAATACTGACCTGCATGAAGATCTGAAGCCGTAGCTGCACTTCCTCCTCTCGGACTCCATGTATAAGTATAAGGCGCTGTTCCGCCACTGGCGCTTACCGTGAGGCTCCCGGTACTAAAATCATTGCAGGTTACGTTAGTGACTGAAGTTTGTGATACTGATACATTATTTACAGTAACATTAATAGTTGTGCTTGCAGTAGCAGTGCCATCGCTCACCTGAACTGTAAATGCATCGGTTCCCGAATAACCTGCTGCCGGGGTATAGGTTAAACCTGTTGGTGTTAATGTACTGCCGGTAGATGTTGTTGTATAAGATGCCGATACCGTACCATTGGATGCTGCAGAAGTTACGGTCAAGGTTTCTGTCTGACCGGTATTTGCATCATTTACTTTTAATAGATCATTGATACTTGTTGCGCCTGTATTCTGGCAAACTGATAATGTTTGCGGGCTGCCGTTTGCAAATGATGGGGCAACATTTGGCCAGGTAATAATAATTTCTCCGTTGCCTGACTGAAAACCCTGTGTGTGTTCAACATCGGTAACAAAAGTGGCATCAGTAAAGGAAGAGCCTCCGCCTCCGCCGGCAAAACCACCACCGCCACCACCATAATAGCCTCCTCCGCCACCACCTGGGCCGTTAAACGATGTGTTTGCATCTCCACCTACACCCAATGAGCCGGCACTTCCCGGAAAACTACCTCCAGGGTTCGCTCCGGCACCACCAGCAGCCTGAGTGCCCCCCTGAGCTGCCTGATTATCTCCGGCACCTCCGCCGGCACCTCCTGTCAAACCTCCTCCAACTCCACCCTGATTGTTACCACCACCACCACCACCTGCTACTATTACCCTTTTTGTAAGTGCAGTGCCGTCAATGCGAATATCTGAAGCGCCACCGCCTTTTCTATTCGAATTCCCATTTCCACCACCATTAAAACCGGCTTGTCCGCCAACGTTTATGTATAAGGTTTGGCCTGCTGTAATGCTTAAAGTGGCCTGTACACGACCGCCTTTGCCACCGGCAGGGTTTCCCTGTGCGCCTTTTACATCTACCGATATACTTGTTATACCGTTGGGAACAACAACTGTTTGTGTACCTCCGGTATAGCTATAAGTAGTAGTCTGGCAAAAACTTGTCATGCTAAATATCATTAGCACTGCCCAAGGCAATAAGCTTCGGAGGATTGGTAATTTTTTATTCCAACTGCTTCCATTGGTGTTATTGGCTACTGTTGGATAAACACTTAATTGTTGGTCAATTTCTAATGAATGCTTCATGGTATGGATATGTTGTTTTTTAATGATGTAAGGTTGCCAACTCTGAGCATGTTCCATTGAATTATTAAAGTGTTGGCAACCTTATTTAAAGTTGTTGTTTTATAGAAACAATAGCCTGTTAATGCTTCACTATTATTTTAAACGTTTCGCCGGTTTGTACTTTTAATAAATAAATACCCGAGTAAGCTGGGTATTACTGTTAAGTGCAGCCTGCAATAATTTTTGAGTTGATACTAAAGATTTCATTGTACTGGATTTTATTTATTATGAATGCTAAAAAATTGGCAGTTGAAAGATTGCACATAGACTTCTTTGTGCAAAACTGTTGAGAGGGAAACAGGGATTTGAAAACAGTCTCTAATAATTTTGAATTGGACGCTATAGGGTTCATCTGAATTTCCTTATAAAGATGTAACGGCTTATGTAACAGATTATTGTTTTAATTGCTATATTTTATAATAGATATGTATAAATTAATAGTTGATAAATGTTGATATGTTTTTTACTAGATAATTTTTTTTCTTTTAAAGAACTTTGGAGAAAACTGTTAGTACTTAAAAGAATATAGTTGAACATTAACGGGAGCCTGAGAATGCTTAAGTGAAAATGATCATGCCAGCCTGTTGATATGTATTGACAGATATACTTTGAGTTTGCTATCTTTGAGCGCATAAACAGCTACATTCCCATTTTAAACATTGCTCAAAATATACAGGATGCATTTTATCCGTTTACACAAACCCGTGATGCGGCAGATATGCGTATTGGTATTTTAACTATACGGGAAAAATGGGAGCGGCTCAATTTTAAAGAAGCCATTACAACACTGCGTTTACCAGGAATCCTTCATTCAGCAGAAACAAGAGTATTAAATCGGTTAGTAGATATCATACAGGTAAATGATTGGGCTATCCGTCAGGATTTTGAAATGATTACAAAAGGACGCCATTCTCAAATTATTTCATCTACCAACAAGACAATCCATCCTGAAAATATTTTTTTAGAAGAAGGCGCCAAAGTGGAGCATAGCATTATCAATGCATCTAACGGTCCGGTTTATATTGGCAAAAATGCGGAAGTAATGGAAGGCTGTATGATACGTGGCCCCTTTGCATTGGGCGAAGGCGCTGTAATTAAGATGGGCACTAAAATATATGGTGCTGTAAGTATCGGTCCGTACAGTATGGCCGGTGGGGAAATAAAAAATTCTGTTATCTTCGGGCACAGCAATAAAGCACACGATGGTTATTTGGGAGATAGTGTAATAGGTGAATGGTGCAACCTGGGTGCAGGTACTTCAAATTCCAATGTAAAAAATACGGCAGGTGATGTAAAACTTTGGGACAATGCCACGCAAACATTTCAATCTGCCGGAATAAAATGTGGTTTGATGATGGGAGATTATAGCCGGGCAGCCATCAATACTTCTTTTAATACAGGAACCGTTGTAGGAGTATGCTGTAATATTTTTGGCGATGGCTTTCCGCCAAAATATATACCCGATTTTACCTGGGGTGAAGAACGCTATAGGTTAGATAAAGCCTTGCAGGATATTGATAACTGGAAAAAATTAAAAGGCAAAAGAATCTCAGAAAGGGAGATCGAAATGTTGAAAACACTTTACAACAATAAATAAATATGAGAAAACAAATTGCAGCAGCAAACTGGAAAATGAACCTTACGCTTCAACAGGGAGAAGCGTTGATAGAAGCCCTGTCAAAAATACCGCATGACTTAAAAGACAATCAGGAAGCGGTTTTTGGTATACCATTCCCGTATCTTATTCCAATTAAAAATGCATTGGGCGGCAAAAAAAATGTTTTTATCGCTGCGCAAAACTGTTCCGATAAAAAATCAGGAGCTTATACCGGAGAAACCAGCGCTGAAATGTTGCAAAGCATTGGTATCAGTTATGTAATACTGGGGCATAGCGAACGTCGTGAATATTTTAATGAAAGCAATGAATTATTAAGCAAGAAAGTGAATATCTGTTTAGAGAATGAATTGAAACCAATTTTTTGTTGCGGCGAAGCTTTAGCAGTAAGAGAAGCCAACACACAAAATGAATTTGTAGAAATACAATTAAAAGAAAGTTTATTTCATTTATCAGCAGAGCAAATAAAAGGTTTTGTAATTGCATATGAACCAATATGGGCAATCGGTACCGGCAAAACAGCCAGCAGCGCACAAGCGCAGGAAATGCATGCGCATATACGCAGTGTATTTGCAACTCAATATGGTGCTGATATTGCCAACAGTATCTCTATCTTATACGGAGGAAGCGTAAAAGCTGCAAATGCAAAAGAAATCTTCGGACAACCGGATGTAGATGGAGGCTTAGTAGGCGGCGCATCTTTGATAGCAGAAGAATTTGCTGCTATCATCAACGGGTTAAAATAATTTGTAACAGGTAATGGAGGCGATTACATCAAATCCATTGCCAATGCAAAAAAAGTGCATACAAACGGTAATACCATAGAGCAGTATCCGCCACCAACTGCGTAAACGCCGAAAAATGCTGCGATTGAAAGGAAAAATAGTACCCAATATAAAGCGGTCGATTTTTTTGTTGTCTCTGCCATCTTGAAAGAATTTTGACAAAAATAGTATAAAACAAACAAAATACTATTTGCTATAAAGTTTTTTACTGATAAATTTGGGCTGAATTGAATTAATGTGTGAAATTTACACATTCAACGATTGGCTCAATTTTCACTTACGCTATAAGACACAAAAGATGATATTGAATTTTTATGTTCGTTTCTACACACGTTTTGGCGAAGCATTATATGTTTCAGGAACCGGTAAAACACTAGGAAAACCTGCCCCGATATTATTGGAATATTATAATGATGAGTTTTGGCATGGACAGATAGAACTGGATGCGGCTGATTTAGCGTTATCGCAAATTCAATATAAATACACCTTTAAAGATGCTACAGGATACGAAGTAGTAGAATGGGGCGATGACCGCATTATTAATCTGGAACAAAATAAAGAAGGAGAATTAACATTAATTGATACCTGGAATCATGCCGGCCAAATCGGGAATGCCTTTTTTACTAAACCCTTCCAGGAAGTTTTATTAAAGAACACTACAGCTAATGCTTCGCTTGCGATAAAAACATACACACACGAGTTTAGAGTAAAAGCACCTTTGCTTTCTGTTGATGAACAGCTCTGTATTGCAGGAAATAATAAAAGTTTAGGTTCATGGAAAACGGATAAGCCTTTGTTGCTTACAAAAAATGGCAACTGGCATTCTATAAAATTAAATATAGAAGCGGATGGCTTGCCATTGGTTTATAAATACGGCGTTTACAATACTAAAGAAAAAGCATTTAAATACTTTGAAGCCGGTGCTAATAAAAGAATCGCATTAAGTACAACCGGACAAATCACAATTGTACATGATGGCTTTGCGCAATTAGCTACAAATACGTGGAAAGGTGCCGGCGTAGCCATTCCTGTATTCAGTTTGCGCAGCAATCAAAGCACAGGCACGGGTGAGTTTACAGATATAAAACTATTGGTAGATTGGGCTAAAAAAACAGGATTGAAATTAATCCAGTTATTACCCATCAATGATACAACAGCTACACATACATGGGCTGATTCCTACCCGTATGCAGCTATTTCTACTTTCGCATTGCATCCTGCATATTTGAATATTGAAAAAGTAGTATCAAAAGCAAATGCAGATTTCTTCAAACCACACAAAGCAAAACAAAAAGAACTGAATAGTTTGCCGGATGTGGATTATGATACGGTAATCAACTTCAAGCTGGGCATCATTAAAGAAATTTATCAGTTACAAAAAGAAGCATTCTTAAAAGACAACGACTACAAAATTTTCTTTGAAGCCAATAAGCATTGGTTAGTGCCATATGCAGCATTTTGTTATTTAAGGGATAAATATAATACGGCAGATTTTGGGCGATGGGCATCTCATAGTAAATATGATTTAACCAGCATTGAAAAATTGGTAGCGCCAACGGAAAAGCAATACGATGAAATAGCTATCAACTATTTTATACAATATCATCTCCATTTGCAGTTGAAAGAATCAACAGACTATGCGCATGCAAATGGCATTGTAGTAAAAGGCGATTTGCCAATTGGTATTTATCGTTATAGTTGTGATGCCTGGGTTAATCCTGCATTGTATAATATGGATGCACAAGCCGGAGCGCCGCCGGATGATTTTGCAATTAAAGGACAAAACTGGGGTTTCCCAACTTACAATTGGGCAAATATGGAAGCCGATAATTTTGGCTGGTGGCATAGTCGTTTTGAGCAAATGAGTGTTTATTTTGATGCCTTCCGTATTGACCATATACTTGGCTTCTTTCGTATATGGAGTATTCCCTTAGATGCCGTGGAAGGACTATTGGGTAAATTTGATCCTGCTATTCCGGTTCATGTTCATGAGTTGTATAATAATGGTATTGCATACAACAACCATCGTTTTTGTAAGCCGTTTATTAATGATTATGTACTGCACGTAATTTTTGGAGAAGATACTGTTTGGGTAAAAGATTATTTCTTAAGCAGGCATGGTGATAATTACTATTTAAAAGAACAGTTCGATACGCAACGTAAAGTTGAAAAGCATTTTAATAATAAACCGGTTGAGGTAAAAGATAATAAAATTAAATACGGCTTATTCGATTTAATCAGCAACGTAATTCTTTTTGAAGAAGATGGTTCTAATGGCGAGCACTTCCATTTCAGGATTAATATGGAACATACGCTGTCTTATCAATTGTTGGATGACCATAGTAAATACCAACTTTCCAGACTGTATGTAAATTATTTTTACGAACGTCAGGATGGCTTGTGGGAAAAGAAAGCCATGCAAAAATTACCGGGCTTAAAACGCAGCACCAATATGTTGGTATGTGGCGAAGATTTAGGAATGGTGCCGCATTGCGTAGAAGATGTAATGAACAGGTTAAGCATATTAAGCCTTGAAATACAGCGTATGCCAAAGCAGGTTCAGAAAGAATTTGCACATCCAGCCGATGCGCCATACTTAAGTGTGATAACACCGTCAACACATGATATGAGTACATTGCGTGGCTGGTGGGAAGAAGATGCCGGTAAAACGCAACACTATTACAACAGTATCTTAAATCACTACGGCAAAGCTCCAATCTATTGTGAAGCATATCTCAATAAAGAAATCGTACAACAGCATTTGAATTCTCCGGCAATGTGGAGCATCTTTCAATTGCAGGATATTTTAGGGATTAGTGCAACACTTCGTCGTCAAAATCCAAACGACGAACGCATTAACATTCCTGCAGACCCAAAACATCATTGGAAATACAGGATGCATATCAGTTTGGAAGACTTAATAAAAGAGAAGGAATTTAATGAAGAGTTGGATGGAATGGTAGCGGCAAGCGGAAGGTAGCCCTCTAAATCCTCCTGGGGTGACTTTGTACTAGTTCAATTATAAAGTCTATCTGCTAAGTAGGATGAAGTATATTTGTTTTTGTACTTGGCTTTAGTGCTGCTATTAAACATTGTTGTGTTACCCGATGGCTATCAGATTATTGTACGGCATACCTTTATTCAGCTTTTATCGAAGCGAAGTTTGTCTGAACCATGATTTATCTGATTTATATGATTCACCTGATTTGTGAAGAACGAAGCGAAAAAAATAATAACAATAAAATTAAAAGCTCCCAATGTTATCGAAAAGAGCAGAGTAATTTCATAACTTCCCTTAGTAGCTGGGGTAATTTCTAATCTTATGCGCCTCAATTATAAACAATACAACCTTCCCTTCAAACATCCTTTCACCATTTCCAAAGGAACAAAGACACATCAACCTACATTAGTGGTAGAGCTGGAATTCTTTGGTATCAAAGGTTATGGCGAAGCACCGGCAATCAGTTATTATAATATTCCGGTAGAAAAAATGATTGAAGACATTGAGCGAAAAAAACTTTTCATAGAAAAATTCTCCTTCAGTGATCCGGAACGTTATTGGCATTACTTGCATCATTTATTGCCAATGAACCCATTTTTAGTATGTGCATTGGACATAGCAGGCTGGGATATTTATGGCAAACTAAACGGCAAGCAGTTGCATGA
>JABCZW010000058.1:13043-13342 GCA_013289475.1 Bacteroidota bacterium | reverse complement strand
TGTGGGTGGAAGAACACGTTCTTTTGCTGCCGATGTAAAAAATGAATCAATATTACTGGCAGGTACTTGCGCGGGTGGTATGTGGAGGAGTACTGATACAGGTAAAACTTGGGCTCTTACAACCCCTTTAGCTACTGAACAAAGTGTTTCTTGTCTTGCGCAAGATACCCGTAACAAACATTCGAATGTTTGGTATTACGGTTCAGGCGAATGTTATGGAACTTCAGCGAGCGCTGCTGGTGCTTTTTACCTCGGTAACGGGCTATATCGTTCGTTAGATGATGGCCAGACCTGGAAGG
>JABCZW010000058.1:0-13033 GCA_013289475.1 Bacteroidota bacterium | reverse complement strand
TGCCTGCAACAAATAATAACTCTGTTTCTTTTAAAAGCTTCTGGCAGGCATTATGGAATGTTGCTACTGATCCTTCCGCTCCTGATTCTGAAAGCGTGGTATATGCCTGCTCTATTGGCGCAGTTTATCGCTCTGCCGACACAGGTAACACCTGGAAAACAGTTTTGGGTGGAAACACTTCTTCTTATTCATATTATACCGATGTACAGGTTTCAAAAACAGGTGTGGTATATGCGGCCTTAAGTAGCGATGGCCCGCAAAAAGGTATCTGGAGGTCGATAGATGGTGTTAATTTTACAAATATTACGCCTAAAGGTTTTCCTGCATCATATAATCGTGTTGTAATTGGTATATCGCCAACCGATCCTAACCAGGTTTATTTTCTTGCTAATACAAATGGTGCCGGTATGCCCGATACTAACTTTCTCGGGCAGGTGGAATGGGATGGATTGTGGAAGTATAAGTATATATCGGGTAATGGAGACACTACCGGCGGTGCATGGTGGGATCTAACCGCCAATTTGCCTCACACCGGAGGAGTGTTTGATAAATATAATAGTCAGACATCGTACGATATGGTGGTAAGATTCTTCCCAAATGATACAGCTATGGTATTTATAGGCGGAACTGATATATTTCGTTCTACAACAGGTTTTTTTGATGCAAACCATACTGCACATATTGGTGGTTACGGAGTAGGAGCCGCATGGCCTGCTATACAGGTATATCCAGGCCATCATCCCGATCAGCACATGGTGTTTTTCTCTAATAATAACCCTTATGTAATGTATTCATCATGCGATGGTGGTGTATTTAAAACATACAATGATACTGCGGTAAATGTTAATTGGACATCGCTGGATAATGGATATATAACTACTATGTTCTACACTGCTGCCACTGCCCATGATATTTCGGGCAGTAATTTGTTAACAGGCGGTGCTCAGGATAATGACTGTCTTTTTACAAACTCATCTCTGGTAACTAATCTTTGGACCAAACCAATTTTTGGCGATGGGGCTTTTGTTGCTATTGAAGATAGTGCTAAAGTGTTTTATTACTCTTCTCAGCAAGGGAAAATATTTAAAGCCCAGATGGATACTATTGCCGGGACTGTTAAGGCCTTTACCCGTATAGACCCTATTGGTGGAAAGGATTACCAGTTTATAAACCCATATGCAATTGATCCTAATAATACCAATATAATGTATAATGCCGGGGGCAAGTATTTATTCAGAAATGATAATCTTGCAGGTATTCCATACTTAGGTAAATATGACTCTATTTCTACCAATTGGGTACAGTTTGCCGATAGTGTTCCAACAACAGGTAATACTATATCTGCTATTGGTGTTTCTACAATACCTGCAAACAGGGTCTACTATGGTACTGCTAACCAAAGATTATACAGGGTTGACAATGCAAATATAGGTACTCCAACACCCGTAGATATTACGCCTACCAAGCTTCCTGTGGCATTTCCTAATGGAGCATCTTATATTAGCTGTGTAGCAGTTGATCCGGCCGATGCAGATAAGGTTATTGTGGCCTTTTCGAATTATGGTATTTACAATTTATTCTATACAAAAAACGGTGGCACATCATGGTCGAAGATTGCGGGTAACCTGCATGCAGCAAACGGACCTTCTTTGCGTTGGGCTGCTATTCAGCATTTGCCGACCGGAGGAACTATATATTGGGTGGCTGCCAGCACCGGTTTATATGCCACCGACCAGTTAATCCCTGACTCTGTTTTATCTACTAAGGGTGATACTACCAAATGGGTGCAACAGGCTACTAATACTATAGGCAATTCGGTTTGTAATATGATTGATATCAGGCCATCTGATGGCTTGGTTACTATAGCTACGCATACGCATGGGATATACTCAGCCAATATTACAAATGTTGGCCAAGTGGCTACCGTACATAACTTAACAGCACCTGTTGCGGGTCTGCAATTAAATATATATCCAAACCCGACACATGGGCAAACATCGGCAAGTTTTTGGCTTAATGAAGAAACCAATATCGAATTGCAGTTATTTGATGTGCAAGGCAGAATGGTGAAGTCAATTTTGCATAATAAGATGACCATAGGCGAACATATTATTCCTTTTAATGCTAATGATTTAAGCAGTGGTATATATTATTGCACTGTGCATGCCGGAAATAATACAGAAACAAAGCGACTTATAATAGTAAAATAAGGCAAGCATATATTCGTTATTTCAGTATCTCATTTTAAATGTAGATTTGAAATATGTTTATAAGGAAATTTGTTGCGGCACTTATTCTGATCTTTTTTTTTATAGGTGCCAGGGCACAATCGTGCGAAATGCACAACAACTTTTTTAAGCCCGGCGAACAAATAACATATAAAATATATTACCATTGGCATTTTGTATGGCTTGAATCTGGCGAAGTTACATTCAGCGTAGCGGAACATAATTACCAGGGTATCCCATCTTATTACTTTACCGGTGAAGGGCATTCTTATTCCAAATATGACTGGTTTTATCAGGTACGTGATACCTTTAAGGCTTATGTAGATACTTTTGGGTATGCTCCACTGCGCTTTACCCGGTATAGTAACGAAGGCTCAAACCATGTAAATAATGACAACCTGTTTGACAACGTGCACCATAAGGTATTTTGTTTTTCGCGTGATAAGGATAAGAATTACAAGCGTGATTCTGTCAAAATTCCCGACTGTACCTTTGACCCTTTGTCAGGTATTTATTTTACCCGTAGTTTAGATTTTTCAAAAGCCAAAGTAAATGATACAATCCCTATTACACTATATCTCGATAACCATGTTTATCATATACACATCAGGTACCTGGGGAGGGAAGTAGAAGAAACCAAATTTGGGAAATTCAGGTGCAATAAATTAAGTGTGAGCCTCATAAGTGGTACTATTTTTAAGCAGGGAGAAGAAATGACCGTATGGGTAACCGACGATAACAACCGGTTGCCAATTTTTATTGAGGCTCCAATAATAATTGGTTCTGTTAGGGTTGAGTTGTTATCATTTTCTAACCTCAGGAATCCAATGGATGCAAAAGTCAAGTAGCTTTGTATAGTTAATGAAAAGAGAAGTTTATCATATTCAATGGCTTAAAGCCTGCTATGCACCATTGCTTATTCTTGCACTGGCTACCTTGTTTGCCTCTTGTAATCCTGCTAAAAGGCTTGAAAGCGGCCAATACCTGCTTACCAAAAATAATGTTGTTTACCAATCGCAGTTGACAGCAAAGCCGCAAAAAAACAACCTCATCAACAATAACATAACTGCTATACCGGGAAGCGAAATTCAAAAATTAGCACTTCCGCCCGAGCTTGCCGTAAATCAGATACTTGCTTATGTAAAGCAAAAGCCCAACACAAAAATCCTCGGGGGTATTCCTCTGCATTTATTGGTTTATAACCTGGTTGATCCGGAAAAAATGAAAGAGAAAAGGGTTTTAAAGGACCGCAAAATTGATGAAAAAAATAAAAAAATAGAAGAGAAAAATATAATCAGGGAGCAAAAAGATAAAAAGCCAAGGCCATATAAATCAAAGGAGCCCAAAGCATTTAGCAGAGAATGGGTTAGAGGTGTTGGAGAGGCCCCGGTAATTCTTGATTCTGTTTATATGGCAGGTTCTGTTGAACAGATTAGAAGATACCTGCACACAAAGGGATATTTTGATGCAAGTGTGAGAGATTCGGTACATGTAAAAGGTAATTATGCCGAGGTTTTTTATATAATCAGACAGGGTAAGCCTTATACAATTAACCGGGTAACATACGAACTTGATGATACTACCCTTGCGAATGTTATTTACAAAGATTCAGTGAATTCACTTATCAGAGATGGAGCAAATTATGACGAAGATGCTCTTAAAAATGAAAGAGACAGGATTACTAAAGTTTTGAAAGATGACGGGTATTATGCTTTTTCAAAGGAATATATACATTATGATATTGATACAAATGCATCGACAAAAAAAGCTTCAATCACGATAGGTATTAAAAAATATGCTTATCTATATGCAGGTAGAACAGATTCAGTAATTGAAACCCTGCACAGTAAGTATTTTATACGCAGGGTAATAATACAGATGGGATATAATCCGGTTGAACCAAATTATGTTGCCAGTGATACTACATTTTCAAATGGTTATATAATTACTTATCCCCACTCTTCACCTGAGTATCATCCTCACTCTATTTTGAGTAAGATTTATATAAAGCCTGGCGATATGTATGAATCTGTTAATGTAGAAAATACCTACTCAGGTCTTTCACAGTTAAAAGCATTTCGTTATGTAAATATTCACTGGGTACCCTTAGCCGATTCTAATAAACTGGACTGTTATATACAGCTAATGCCAAATACAAAATTATCAATGGCTCTTGAGGCAGTAGGCAACAATACCGGTGGTGATTGGGGTTTGCAAGGCGATGTTCTGTACCAGGATAATAATTTGCTTAAAGGTGCAGAAATACTTCAGGTGAAGCTAAAAGGTGCTTGGGAAGCCCAAACGCTTATTAGTGGTTCAAATACAAATAATGGCGATCTTTCAAAGGGCTTGACATTAAATACTTTTGAAATTGGTCCCGATATCAGCCTTTCTGTGCCACGTCCGCTGAATGTATTTAATCTTATCCGTATCAATCCTGCAATAGCTAACCCGCAAACGGCTTTCAGGATAATAGGTGATTATCAGAATCAGCCCAGTTACCAGCGTTATATTGTAACAGGGTCGTATGGATATGATTGGAATTGCTGGAAGCATGACCATATGAATATAACATTGTTCGAGGTTAATTATGTTAATGCAATCAACTCCCAGGCATTTATTGATAATATTATTGCCACAGGTAATTTTTTCCTTCGTAACAGTTTTACTACGCATGCAATTACTGACGGGCGTGTTACCTGGATTTTTAATAACCAGGCGCTAACTAAACTACGCAATTTCGATTATTTGAAAATAAGTGGTGAATGGTCGGGTTTCCTGCTTCATTTAGTAGATCACTGGCTGAATCAACCTGACCAGATAATAGCTAACCCTTATTCACATTATGTAAAAGCTGACATAGATTACAGGCATTATATTGTCCTTTCAAAAGATGATAAGTTAGCCTTCCGCTTCCTTGCGGGTGCCGGGCTACCGCTTTTAAATGATGCAGCACAAGAATTGCCATTTGATAAAAGTTATTGGGCAGGTGGCTCGAATGATATTCGTGCATGGGCTGCGAGAACCCTGGGCCCCGGCGCCAGTAACCAATCGCTTGTTGTGGCCCAGGTGGGAGATATAAAACTTGAAGCCAATGAGGAGTACCGGCTGAATGTTATCAAGTTTTTTGGATTAGCTTTCTTCTTGGACGAAGGCAATATTTGGTTGTTAAATAAAAATCCCAGTGTTCTTCATGGCGAGTTTGAACTATCTGGCCGGTATGGATTCTTAAATGAACTTGCAGTTGGTACGGGCGTAGGATTCCGTTTCGACTTTACGTATTTTGTATTTCGAGTAGATTTGGGATTGCCATTGGTAGATCCGACTAAAGATAATTCGTGGTCATTGCCGCAAATACATGATACATTTGTTATCAGAAGATTAGCAGTTAACTATGGTATTGGATTCCCTTTCTAACAAAAAGGGTAAAAATACTTAAATAAATCGGACTTTTTGGCGTTATTATATAATTAACCTCAATCTGAAACACAGGTTTACCATATTATTTCTGTTTTTCGTTTGTACCCTACAGGTGCAGGCCCAGAAAAAATTATTCCTTGGAATAATTAATAAAGACAGTCTATCTGACAAAGATTTTAGGTCACCTGATTATCAGAAAAAATTTGATTTGCCTATACAGCGCATCAGAGAATTGCAGAAAATATTATTTGCTCTCTATGATAACGCCTATCTCTCAGCTTCGTTCGATAGTTTAGGGAAAGATTCAATTAATTTAAAAGCATACTTGACCCATGGAAGGCAATACCAATGGACTAATTTAAGCAAGGGCAATGTGGATGAAGGAGTGTTAAGCCAGCTTGGTTACAGCGAGAAAATATACAGACATAGCCCTTTTTACTATAAAGATGCCCTGAAGTTGATGGATGGCATACTTACATTTTACGAAAATCATGGTTATCCCTTTGCCGAGGTAAGGTTAGATAGTGTTAAGCTAAACGACAATCAAATTTCTGCTTCGCTGTTATTGGTGAAAAAACGTTTAGAGAAAATTGATAGTATTGTAGTAAAGGGCGATCTGAAGCTTTCTTCTCAGTACTTATATGGATACCTGGGTATAAAGCCCGGCGATTTTTATGATGAATCGAAAGTAAAGGCAATTAGTGGCAGGTTAAGGGCATTACCTTTTTTAACTGAAACAAAACCTTTGCAAGTTATTTTTGTAGAAGATAAAGTAAAAATATTTCTCTTTTTGGGAAAGAAACAAGCCAACCAGTTTAATGGCATTGTAGGTATATTACCTAATTCAATAACAGGTAAAATAAATATTACAGGTGATGTGAGTGTGCAATTGCAGAATGTTTTTCAGCATGCCGAAGAAATTGGCATTCATTGGCAGCACATACAGGCACAAACAGAAAACCTGAATATGCATCTTAGTTACCCATACATATTAAAAACTCCTTTAGGTATTGATGAGGATTTTACACTCTTTAAACAAGATACCACCTATTTGCAAATTGACGAAAAGATAGGCTTGAAGTTTTTACTTATTGGAGGTAATTATTGGAAGGTGTTTTATGAAAATATTACTTCCAGCCTTTTGTCTACATCTCAACTGCAATATCAAACTTCGGGATTACCATCTTATGCCGATGTTACTACACAATTATATGGCATTGAGTATAAAGCTTCTGCCCTCGATTATATTTATAATCCTCGAAGCGGTTATAAACTATTAGTGAATGTTGCAGCAGGTACCAAGCAAATCAGACAGAACGCTAAACTTAACCCGGCAATTTATGAAGGATTACAACTTAAATCAGACGAATATAAAGCCAATATAAATGCTGCTTACTATATTCCGTTCTTTTCGCGAAGCACATTTGAACTTGCATTAAAAGGCGGGTATATTAATGCACCATCCCTGCTTTCCAATGACCTGTATCGAATAGGTGGCTTTAATGTATTAAGAGGGTTTGATGAACAATCTATATATGCTTCGGCTTATGGAGTAGGTACAGTTGAATTTCACTACTTGCTCGAGCAAAATTCGTTTATGTTCCTGTTCTTCGATCAGGGTTGGTGCAGGGAAACACTTACCTCTACAATTGCTTATTTTAATGATACGCCGTATGGTTTTGGTGCCGGTATGGACTTCCAAACTAAAGCAGGTATCTTCTCTATTTCCTATGCGTTAGGTAATGGAATAGGTAATCCTCTCAGTTTTAAAGAGGGTAAAATAAATTTCGGGCTAATAAATAATTTTTAAAAAAGCTTTATTAGTGGTGAGAAGAACCTTCACCATGGCCTTCCTTCTCAGTATCATCCTTTATAAGGTAATAGATACCCGCAAGTATGCCTATGCCACTGAATAATATACCTAAAGCACTTGCGGCATGTGCATCAGCTGAAACATCAACTACAGCAAAGCGAAAAGGGATAAAGTATGTTACTGCGAATATTACAAGTGCTATCAGGTGGCTCTTTTTCATAACAAATAGGTTTGTTTTTCTGTTAGGCAAATGTAATAAATAAATGATTCTATAGCCATACCAGGTTTAAAAAACAGCTAAATTTTAATAGAAAAGGGGCTCCGAAAAGCAATTACTAATGGGGTTACTTCAGTATTAACCAAAGAATAAAACACAAAATAAATGCTGTTAGGAATATAAGGCTGAGTATATATGATCTCTTGAAGAAAACCACTCTTTTTCGGATTTCTTCAGTTGGTGAAACCTTAATCCAGTAGTTAAGTGTAGGTATAAGATTGAAAATATTTCCCCGAACACGATTGGAGAATTCATATACTCTTTTGTTCATAATAAGAGCAAGTTGAATCACAAGGCTTATTCCAGAAGCAAAATATAAAGCAAAGCTAACATAAAGGCATATTTTCATAGTTATACCTATTAGGTGGTTAAGCTGTTGAAGTATACTCCTACTACTTTCAGAAATTCTTTGTGTATTAACCCATTGGTACCTATAATTGTTTTGCCAAAAATATAATTATCTCCTCCGTTAAATTCAGCTAATTGCCCGCCTGCTTCTTTAACAATAAGCGCTCCGGCAGCTACATCCCATGGTTTAAGGCCATATTCATAAAATGCCTCAAAACGGCCGCAGGCAACATAGGCCAAATCAACTGAAGCAGAACCTATGCGTCGCATACCTTGAGTGCAGGTCATCAGGTATTTGAAAAGTCCCATGTAATTATCCTGTAACTTAAAGTCGTTGTAAGGGAAGCCCGTTGCAATCAATGAATTTTCAAGCTTATCCTGTGCCGATACTATTATAGGCTTGCCGTTCACTTTGGCTCCTTCATCTTTAATGGCATGAAAACATTCTTTCAGATTAAGCTCATTTACGACTCCAAGTAATGGCTCATTATCTTTCACTAATGCAATGCTAATGGCAAAGCAAGGCAGCTTGTGTATAAAATTAGTTGTGCCGTCGAGCGGATCAATAATCCAAGTGTATTCTTGTTTCTCAGTCTCGCCACTTTCTTCTGCCAATATTCCGCTACCGGGCAATATTTTACTTAAGCCTTCAATTAAAGCTAACTCTGAGCTTTTGTCGACATAGGTAACCAGGTCGTTGTAGCCTTTTTTCTGAATATCTGAATCGGAGAATTTGCGCTGCTCGGACATTATAAAGTGCCCTACCTCATGGGTAAGTTCAATAACCTGCCTGCAAATAGAATCAAGGTGCAATTTGCTCATTTGCTTTTGCCTTTTTGGTTAAATAGTAAATACCAAAAACTCCTACTAAAAAGAAGAGAGGTGCAATGATTTGCGCTTGTGTAATTTCAGTTCCGAAAATATTATACTTGACATTTACACGTATAAGTTCTATGAAAAAACGCTCAAGGCCATTCACTGCAAGGTATATGCAAAACATTACTCCCGCGACTTTTATACGCTTTCTTAAGCTCCACATTATAAAGAAAAGTATGGCGCATGAAACTGTTTCGTAAAACGGAGTAGGGAAGACAGGAGCAGCCAGTGCGTAACAATGATTCTGAACATCATCAACACAACCGGGAATAAAATTTCCGACATTGTTTACATTGTGCGGATAGTTAAAGGCCCACATCCAATCGGGTAAAAAACTCATCCAGTGTGGTTTAGGCGCTGCATTGGTAATACCCCAGTCTCCGTCGCCTGCCAATTGGCATCCGATCCTTCCCACTGAATATGCTATCAGCATTGCAGGCCCTGCCGAATCCATTAAATGCAATAATTGCAGACCTTTTTTCTTCGCGTAATAAAGTACTGTTATTGATCCCACAATTAACCCGCCATAGACTGTTAATCCGCTAAAAGAGAATAATTCTTTTGCCGGATCAGCAAAAAAATCTTTATAGTTTTCAAGCCCGTCGAAAAGTTTGGCACCTACCAGGCCGCCGGCAGCAGCAAGCAAGGTAATATTCCCTACCAATTCATAAGGATGAACCTCTTTATCAATCAATTTAGGTTCGGGCAGTTTATTTTTTTCTTTTTCGCGGTAACGCAGGTAGGTATATACACCGCCTAAAGCAATACCAGCTATTAAATTGCCTTTTGTAGATAGTAAATAACCTTGAGTGTCGTTCAAAAAATCGCTGAAATTCATGGCTATATAAAGCCCCTTGAATCCTATTATAAATGCAATTACAAATGCTTCTATCAATTCAGTAATCGACGCTCCTTTACCAATCATAACCTTTTCGGTAAAGGTGTGAAGCAAGCCATCCTTTTCTTTTCTCTTTAACTCTTTGGATAAAACATAGCTGGCCAGCAGGAATGATATAGCAACCATGCAGCCAAACATCTGGAACATTTTCAAGAATCCTATTTTTATTCCGAAAAGGTCATTGAACAGGTAATATAGCGATGGATACATATATCAGTTAGTTGCGTAATTAAGTTCTTGCTGTTGAAATTGCTCAGATGAAATTATATCAACAGCAACTGTTCCATCAGTATTAATATTCTTGAGAAGTACTTTAGCTGCACTGTGTACTAATTCAGGGCTATATTCGGTTTTTACTCGTACGTAATTATTGGTATATCCGTACAAGAAACCATCTTTATTAACCGCTTCAAGCAATACAGTTTGTTCAGTGCCCATTTGCTTTTGGTAAAAGTGCCGCAGCTTTTTCTCTGATAGTATTTGAAGCATGCGGTTTCTTTTCCTACGAACTTCAATAGGGATTACCTCGGAATTTTCTGCAGCTAGCGTATTTGACCTTTCCGAATATGTAAATACGTGCAAATATGAAATATCAAGTTCGTTAAGGAACTTATAGGTTTCGTTAAAATGTTCATCAGTCTCACCCGGGAAACCAACAATAACATCTGCTCCAATACAGCAATGCGGCATAAGCGATTTAATCTTTGTCACCCTGCCAACATAAAGGTCCCTCAAATAGCGACGGCGCATTTTCTTCAAAATATCATCAGAGCCCGATTGCAAGGGAATATGAAAGTGAGGAACAAACTTCTTAGATTGTGCAATGAATTCTATGGTCTCGTTCTTAAGCAGGTTGGGCTCAATAGATGAAATACGGAAACGAACATCGGCATCCGTACTTTCTAATGCCTGCACTAATTCATAAAACGATTCAATATGTTCATCCGATGCAGGGTTGCTAATTCCAAAATCTCCGAGGTTAACACCAGTTAATACAATTTCCTTGACTCCTGTTGCTGCAATTTTAGCGACGTTCTTAATAGCATTTTCAATGGTATCGCTCCGGCTTTTACCTCTGGCTAACGGAATAGTACAGTAAGAGCAATTATAGTCGCAGCCATCCTGCAGTTTTAAAAAACTTCTGGTCCTATCTCCTGAAGAATATGCCGAATGAAATGCAAGCGGTTGTTCTATCTCGCAGGAATGTATTTCGGTATTGGCTTTCTTATCGAGGTTGTGTAAGTACTTCGCAATATTGAATTTTTCGGATGCACCCAATACGATATCCACTCCTTCAATTTTCGATATCTCTTCGGGTTTTAATTGGGCATAACAACCGATTATAGTAATAAATGCTGCGGGTGCACGGTTTAAAATAGTGCGTACAATATACCTGCACTCTTTATCCGCCTCTTGGGTAACAGAGCACGTGTTAATTATATATACATCAGCCGGTTCTTTAAATGCCACTTTAGTAAAACCCTCTTCAACCAGTTTTTTTGGCAATAGCAGAGGATTCAGAAAAATTGAGCTTGCAGCCCAATGTGTGCATGGCAAATGTGGATGTTCTATCCATGTAACAAAAGTAACATTTGATTTAATAGTAGCCCTAAAACATGGGAAAGAGGGTAAAAGAAATTCATATTGGGTTGTTATTATGTTTTGTAAATAGCTAATAATATGGGTGTTTTTCATGCTTAATTTTGTATTATATTTTGTTGACTATGATAAGAAAGATACTTAGCTGCTGTGTTTTAGCCACCAGTTTGTTGCTGGCTTCATGTAACGAGAAGAAGCATATTGAGGAAAATGTGTTTAAATACAACGAATTGGGTGATGTTACATCACTTGATCCTGCTGTTGCCCGTAGTTTTGAAAATATATGGATAGATGACCAGATATATAACGGTTTGGTACAAATGGATACTGCCCTGGTTATTAAGCCTTGTATTGCTAAATCGTGGGAGATACAAAACGATGGTAGGTTGTATATATTTCATTTAAGGAACGACGTTTACTTCCAGGATGATTCTGTTTTCTCAAATGGTAAAGGCAGAAAGGTCGTTGCATCCGATTTTGTACATAGCTTCTTCAGATTGTTTGATGCAAGGGTGTCTGATGCTACTACATTGATAAGTGATGTTGATAGAAATGCTTCCGGTACTTTCCAGGGTTTTCAGGCACTTAACGATTCTACCTTCCAGATATATTTAAAGAAGCCGTATGCCCCTTTTATGAGCATACTAACCATGAAATATTTCTCAGTCGTACCGGTTGAAGCAATTGATAAATACGGACAGGACTTTGGTGAACACCCGATTGGAACAGGACCTTTCAGGTTAAAGAGATGGGATCGTGGTAACAAACTGGTGCTTACCCGTAACGAGAATTATTTTGAAAAGGATGCGCAGGGCAATTCCTTGCCATACCTCGATGGCGTTGTGATATCATTTGTAAAGGACATGGAAACATCTTTCCTTGAGTTTGTTGATGGAAACCTGGATATGGTCTCGGGCTTCTCAGCTATTAACCCAACTCAGGTATTTAATTCTGATGGTTCTTTGAGAAAGGAGTTCAAAGGCAAGTTTAACCTGCAACGCATGCCATTTATTAAGACCGATTACCTCGGGTTTATGATTGACCCTAAGCGTATGGATGCAAAGGTGCCTACTTATATGAAGGCTGTGCGCCAGGCTATTAATTATGCTATAAATAGGGAAGAGTTAGTTCGATATTTACGCCACGGTATTGGTATACCTGCCACTGGCGGCTTTGTACCTCCATTCCTGCAAGGCAATAAGAACTTTAAAGCAGAAGGATATACATATGATCCTGATAAAGCTGCTGCGCTCCTTACTCAGGCCGGTTTCCCCAACGGAAAGGGCTTACCTGAGATCTCTGTATTTGTTACCAATGAAACTGGCCCTATTGCACAGGCATTGCAATCGCAATTACAGCGTGTAGGTATTAAGCTTAGTATTCACATGGAGCAGCCTGCTGTGCTAGCTGAATGTGTAGTTAGCGGGCAATGCTATTTCTTTAAAAAATCATGGGTAGGCGATTACCCTGATGCAGAGAACTTCCTTTCCCTTTTCTACACCAAAAATTTTTCTCCTGAAGGTGTAAACTACTTCCATTACTCCGATGCAAAGTTCGATACCTTATACGAACAT
>JABCZW010000057.1:2072-13727 GCA_013289475.1 Bacteroidota bacterium | reverse complement strand
TATCTAAAATAAACCTGGCAACCGATGAAACCGGTGCAAGAAATAAAAGAATACAATTTAATGCAACAGCCTTATTCAACGACACAGGCAAATTTATAATGAGTGCCAATGTAGGTTTTAAGCATAAAACAAGGCTATTGGACTATAAAATTACAACCCTTAAAATTTCACATATATCGCCCGTTGTTAAATACCTGGTTGAAAAAAACAGCGTAAAATGGATTGGCCGGAAGGTTGATATCGGGCACATAAAAATAGACGCCTTGAATGGTGTAGTACGGATCAAGGACTTAAAAGTTTACGAAGCCAATAGTGACCAGGTGTTTTTTGATTGCCATAAAATAACATTAAGGGCAAACATGGATAAGATGTTCACCGGAATTTATGCTATGGATACTGTACGATTTGATGATCCGGAAATAAGTGTAGTTCAGGACGGTAATAAATTCAACTTCGAGGATATAAAAAAACGTTTTTCATCAGATACTAGTAAACCAACGGAACCGGATACCACACAAATACCGTTTTCTATAAAAAACATAATCATCAATAATGGTAATGTTACATACAATAATGTACCCATTCATAATGTATTCAGTTTACATAACATAAACTTTAACGTACCTGAGGTTAGCTGGAACAACCCGGAAAGCAAGGCACACCTCGATTTTAAATATGGCAAAGGAGGCGATTTTAGCACAGATATGGATATCAACCGAAAAACGCTGGATTACACTGTTGACATAGATATTATTAACTACGACTTAAGCCAATACTACACACCCCTTACAACATATTTGAATGTATCATCTCTTAAAGGTTTCCTCACCAGCTACCTGGAAGTGCATGGCAAACTAAACAGCCCAAAGGATATTGGCGCTGACGGCTATTTAAAAGTAGATGATTTTGAACTAAAAGATTCCACAAAAGAAAAAGTTTTTGCTTTTGGAGAATTACTAATGAATATTGATACAATTAGCGTAAAGAGCAATATGTATAACATATATAATATTTCATTGGATAACCCGTACATGCGCTTCGACTACTACCCCAATGGCAATAATATAAGCCAAATGATAAAGTACACATCCCCTCCGGGACCTGTAACTGATAACAATACAGGAGAAATTAAACCCGATTACTCTAACATATTTACGCTGCTTTCTTCGAGTATAAAATTAATGGCAGTTGATTTCTTTAAAACCGATTACCATACCGACAGTATTACAATACATAACGGGCAATTTGACTTTAATGACTATACACTTAACAACCCGTTTCATTACAACATTTCAAATATTAATTTAATAACCAATGAAATAAGCGCCAAGAGTAAAGACATACAGCTTAATTCCTCGGCTTTATTAAGCGATACCGGTAAATTTATTATGAATGCCGATATAAGCCTTGACCTGAAAAACATGTTAATTAATTATAATGTCACCAACCTTCGCGTTTCCGACTTCAACCCATATTCCGAATATTATGTTGCCACACCGTTTTGGAATGGCTATATGAGCTATCAAAGTACCGATTCCGTCATTAACCGAATGTTGAAAAGTACGAACATAATTCACATAGAAGACCTTGAGGCCGGTAAAAAAACTGACGATAAATCAGTTTATGACCTGCCCGTACGCCTTGCTGTATCGCTATTAAAAGATGACAAAGGCAATATAGATATGAACATACCTGCCAACGGAAACCTGGATGACCCAAACTATAAAGTAGGCAAACTTGTTTGGCCTATCATTAGCGATGTAATAAAAAAAGCCGCGGAATCGCCATTTAAATTATTAGGAAAGGCTCTTGATAAGAACCCGGCAGATCTGAAACAATTCAATTTCGACTACTTGCAGGACAAACTTGAAGAGAGTAATGTTCGTAAACTCGATGATATTTATAAAGTGCTTAAAAGAAAAAAAGACCTGGATGTAGAAATAATACAAGTAATTGATAGTGTAGAAGAAAAAGATGAATTAGCATTATCTATGGCTAAAGAACAATACTACAAGGAAACCCAACGCAAGGTAAATGACAGTTTGTTAAGCAAACGGAAGAAAAGAAAAGAGGCCCAAGCCACCGATGAAATAGCCACTCACGATAGCCTTTTCGACAACTATTTAAACAAAAAACTTCAACTAACAGGAAGCGAATTGATAACAATTGAAGATAAATGCATTCAGCTAATAGGGGATGCTTTGCTTAGTGCGGAGGTGCATAAGTTGATGGAAGGGCGTAACCAACAAATAATCGACTTCCTTATTAGGAAAAAATCACTTGCCGCGGATAGAGTTAAAGTAATCATAAACAAAAGTCCAAAATTGCTAATTGATTTTCCGGAGCCCGTATATACTATTAAATATTCAGTCGATGAAAGTAAGGATAGTCGATAAACTATACCTTGCTCTTTAATGAATTTAAGGCATTTTTAATAGCTCCGTGATGGCGCTTGCTGTGATAGAGTGTAAAGTATAAAAACTCCCTAACGGTTAATAGCCCTATTAAAGGATGAGGAGCCTGGTAAGTATCTAAATCTGCTTCGGATAATTTCGCAGCCCTGTCAACAAGCTTTTCATTAACCAAATCGAATTTAATTATTTGCTCACCTTTAGTTAGTTCAGTATCCTGTGGAGTGAATGCCGGTATACCTGCGCCCACATTTCCAACCCTTTGCAAATACACTTCAACTACTTCATCATAACTGCACGATGGCTTATTACTCCTGCCCCATTTTTCGGCCATTACCTCAGGCGTTGCAAATAACCCTGCTAATGGCCTGGTTGACATAAAAAGGTGTTCAAGATTTTGTGCTGCTGACCATTTACCGGGAATGGGGTTTTGAAAGAATTGGTCTTCGGTAAAAGAGCTTGCTGTTTTTTCTATATCAGAAAACTCTTCCTCAAGCTTATTTAATATTTCGGACTGTGTCATTATAATATTTTTTTGAAGATTTACTTATATCTTAAACCCTATGCCAACACCTAGCACATCTTTAAACTGTACACGCGGGCCTTTTGCCACAAGTGTATTTACACCATTTTCGTTTTTATAGATAGGTATAGCTATATTATTATCGTATATAAGCTGGGTATTAAATGTAACTGCAATCAATTTGCTTATTTTAAATTGAATTAATGTTGACCAGTTAATCACTATATTTTGCGGATTCTTAAGGTAGTTCGAAAAAAGCTCGAGGTTGGTGTTAAGGTTGATGTTTTTAGTAAATGCTTTAATATAACTTGCTTTAATATAAGCACCTATTTCAGTTTCTTCCTTTTTTCCATCCTGTATTTTATGTCCTGCTGTATCGTATACTGCCGGGGTAACCCCGTATGAACCTTCATCGGCCAGCATTTGATTTTCCACAAAAACAAACCTTACCGTAGCCGGCGATACAAATACGCTAAGTTCTTTATTGGGTTTATAATTTAATCCGAGCGCAAGCACAAGGTAACCAGGGGCCATAAAATCGGATATTAATGTAGTATCGCCTATATTGCTATACCCCCGTGCAAATTGAGTTTGAAAATTAGCCAGGAAACTCAGAGATGTATGATCGAATATTTTATACCCAACACTTGTAGTTACTTCTATCTGGTCAGTGGTTTTCTGCAAAGGCACACCGTCGATCCTTTGATAGCCATAACCAAGCTCTAAATCATTGAGCCATGAGAAATTACTATCCTTATAATTAGCATGTAGTGAAGCAATTGATGTAAGCCCACTGGAGTTTTGACCGCCACCAGCCCAGTTACTAAAAGTTGTTTGCGAAAAACTGATACTTACCGGGCCGCCTATGTCCCACATGCGGGTGGTGTCAAACTTAGGAGCATCCATAGCTTTTTGAGCTCCCTTGGTAATGTTAGCCTGTTGGGCAACAATAATCGCAGGAAGAAATAAAATGGTTATTATGAATAAGCCTGTATTTATTTTCATAGCAAAAAAATTAAAAATTTTATTACCTGTATACTAAAATTGTTAAAATTACTTATTTCTTCACGTAATCCCTTATTTCAGTCAAAAGCTTTTCGGTAGTAGTTAGTTCAGCGGGTGGGGCCATAGTGGCTTCCTTGTTTTTGGCCTTATTAATTGCTTTAATTACCAAGAATAAAGCAGCGGCTATCATTATAAAATAAATTATAGTGGCTATAAAATTTCCATACTTAACTGTCCCCATCAAAGTCAAATCTTCAAGCTTTGAAAGATGTGCAGCATTTAATGCAGGCTTAAGCAGCATCGGGGTTATTATATCTTCAATAAATGAACTTACAATTTTACTGAATGATGCACCGATTACTACACCAATAGAAAGATCTAACACATTGCCATGAATTGCAAATTCTTTAAATTCTTTTAACGCGCCCATGTTTCTTGATTTTGAGTGAATTATATTATTTAAAGCCAAAATATTTGAAAGTGCCTGACATATAACCGGGTTTTAGACCAAACTATAATTTGGCCATGTAAATCCTGCAAATTATTCGGTAAAAATAAGATTTAACAAAAGCCCCGCATATGCGGAGGCCTTTGTTAAATCCATATCTTATTTATTGCTTTATAAATTTCTCTATTTGTATGTTCTCGTTTGTTATTACTTTAACAAAATACAACCCCTGCGAAAGTGAGCTAACATCAATGCTAAGCACCTTGCCATTGCTTATGATAGTGCTTGTTGTCATAATTTCTCTTCCAGTAGCATCTATTATTTTAATCAATGCCGCTTTACCTGTTCCCTGCATTTCGAATGAAAGGTTTATTGCATTTATAGCAGGATTAGGGTAAAGTGTAGTTGAACCCGAATTAGAAATACTACTAACACCTGTTGGGCCTACTGTTACCTTAAAGCTGGCTGTATCTCTACATCCGTTGCCATCAGTTCCGGTAACTGTATATGTTACGTTACTCAATGGCCTCACAATAGTAGTATCATTTGTACTTCCGCTCGTCCACACATAGTTTATGCCTCCGCTTGCTTTTAAAGTATCAGAACTTGCAATATTAACAACACTATTGCCGGTAATACTTATTGTTGGAAGCGGATTAACAGTCAGGTTCAATGTAATTATACTATCACAACCGGCTTTATTGGTAAGGTTTTGGCTATACGTACCTGTCGCATTATAGGTAGACCCATTCAAGGTGTAACTGCTATTGCAGGTTGCCTGTATTAAATTGCTGGATGTATTATTACTTACAGTTAAATTCAGCGTTAAAGTACTGTCGCAACCGGTTTTACTGGTCAGGTTTTGAATATAGATACCTGTAGCTGTATAGGTTGTGCCATTAAGGGTATAGCCTTCACAACTTGCTTTAGTAATATTACTTGTAACACTGCCGGTAATTGTGAGATGAAGGGTAATATTACTATCGCAACCCGCTTTATTAGGAATAATTTGCGTGTAAGTTCCACTTGAATTATAACTGGCACCGTTCAATACAAAATTATTACAAGTAGATTTGGTAATACTGCTTGAGCTTGGTTGGTTTACAATCAGGTTAAGTGTTAATGTACTATCGCAGCCCAGTTTACTAGTAAGGTGCTGCGTGTATACGCCTGTAGCGGTATAATCAATTCCGTTCAGCTTATATAATTCACAAGCGGTTGGTGTAAGGGTGCTGGTGGTAGCATAATTTACGGTTACCACTTCTTTATTAGTAGCTGTACAACCATTTACATCTATAGCAGTTACTACATACGTTGTGGTTGTAGTAGGGCTAACACTTGGCACTGCGCCTGATAATGGCCCCGGTAACCAACTATATTTTATAGTGTTGGTGCCACCATCACCTAAAGCATATAAGCTTGCCGAACTACCATTACATATAGAGGTATTGCTAGTTGTAGCAACGCTTATAAGTTTAGTAGCTGTTGAATAAACTATAGTATCGGTAACCTTAAAACCTCTTGAATCGGTAACGGTAACCGAATAAGTACCCGGTGTTGTAGCCGTTATACTTGATGTAGAGGCTCCCGTTGACCATAAATACGTAAACGCCCCCTTTGCCCCTTTTACAGTAGATTCAAGTAATTTAGTGGAAGTGCAGGATGTTGTAACTTTATTACTAAACGCCTCAATTAAGCCACTTGTACCGGAGTTTTGTCCACTATTTCCTGAAAAACTCTGAAGCGTATCTAAAGCTTGGGCCAGGGTATCATATTTAAAAATAATACCGCTGTTAAATGCACCTCCCGAGTTAGTAATACCATATAAATTACCATCGCTGGCTTGTAAAAGATCACCTTGCGGGCTGGTACCATCTGTTGGCGTAGCTCCAAAACTATATACTACCGATTCGGTAACTGCCGGAATATTATAGCTAAATATAGCGCCGGAACTATGAACACCTCCACTTTGAGCCAGGCCATACAACAGGCCATTTTTAGTCTGTATGAGGCTGCCCATGGGAGAGTAGGCATCACCATTAGCGGGATATGATTGAAAGAATTTTATCAGGTTAAACGTTTGTGATGTCATATTCCATTGAAAAATAGCCCCTGCAATAACGGTAGTTCCGGATAAATTATAACCGGTACCTGAGTTTAGGCCATACAAATTACCATCACTGGCTTGCAGAAGGCTACCTGTCGGGTTGCCTCCATCAGTGGTTCCGGTAAAACTATACAGTACAGTTTCGGTTGCCGTAGTGGGGTTCCATTCAAATATGGTTCCGGCATCGGGCGCACCGCCACCATTAAAGGTCATGCCGTAAAAATTGCCATTGGTAGCTTGTATAAGACTGCCTTGGGGGCCTTGCCCATCGCTACCGCCGGCAAAACTATACAGTACAGTTTCGGTTGCCGTGGTGGGGTTCCATTTAAATATAGTTCCGCTATTATTCGCTCCGCCTTCAAATGTCAACCCATAAAAATTACCATCTCTACCCTGTAGCAAATTCCCCATAGGATTTTGACCATCGGTACTACCGCCCGAAAAGGTATATACATTGGTTACTATTCCGTCGGGTGTGCACTTATATATTACACCTTCTAAATTGAAACCACCGCTTGCAGTCATGCCATAAAAATTCCCATCCTTAGCTTGTATAACCTTTGCTATATTACGAAAGCCTACACTATTAGCGTCAAAATAACTAAAAATCTTTCCGGCACCCAAAGTACTGCACTTGAATATGCTACCGCATGATGGTGCACCAGAATTTGCATCTACAGCTCCGCCATATGTGGTCATACCATATAAATTACCATCTATACCTTGTATAAGGCTGCCTTGTGGGTTTTGCACAGTAACCGGTATTGTGGTAACACCCAAATTATATAGTACTGTTTCTGCCGCAGATGACATATTCCATTTGAATACCGTTCCGGCATTATTTGTACCACCCATGTTAGTGGTACCATACAGGTTACCATCGGCAGCCTGTACCAGTTTCTCATCTATGGGATTTTGGCCATCAGTGCCTCCCACAAAACTATACAACATATCTTCGGTTAACGATGTAGTATTGAATTCAAAAATAGCCCCGTTGCTATATTTTCCGCCACCATTTGTTACACCATAAAAATTATTATCAGTGGCCTGTAATAAGGTACCCTCAGGGTTAGCTCCGTCATTGGTAATAGCCCCAAAACTATACAAAACAGTTTCTGCTGCAATTAAAGTATCCCATTTAAACAAGGCGCCACTGCCGTTTGCACCGCCGCTGTTTGTTACGCCATACAGGTTACCATTTTTAGCTTGTATTAGGCTACCCTTAGGGCCGGCGCCATCATTGATGTTGGTTCCAAAGCTATATAGTACGGTTTCGGTTGCTGTGGTTGGGTTCCACTCAAATATAATACCTGAGCCATTTGCGCCACCACCGCTTGTCATGCCATAAAAATTACCATTTTTTGCCTGTATTAAGCCGCCATCAGGGTTAGCTCCGTCATTTGTATTAGTCCCAAAAGCATACACTGCCGTTTCGATTGCTGTGGTCGTGTTCCATTCAAATATTGTTCCCATACCATTAGCACCGCCTGTGTATGTCATGCCATAAAAATTTCCATCTCTACCTATAATAAGGCCTCCATAAGGAAGATACCCATCAGTTGCTGACGCTCCCTGAAAAAGATAAAGGGTTGTTACTACTCCAGTGGGACTGCATTTAAATATGGCACCGGCACCGGCATTCCCGCCTCCGGCGGTTACACCATAAAAATTGCCATCGGCAGCCTGAACAAGACCTCCGTATATAGGGTTTTCAGGTGGATTAAGAAAAGTACTATTGGCTTGAAAATTATAAATATTACTATCGTAAGCGGTATACGTATTGTAGTTCATTAACTGATCTTGAGGAAATACGCCCCACAAATTGCCCATTGTTGTTTGGGCGCTTGAAAATAAAACAGTAATGAACAGAGAGAATAAAATAAGTGTAAACTTACGCATGGGGTAATGGGTTAATTATTAATAATAAAGCAATCTAAATGGATACATAGTTATTATGGCAGAGGGGGTAACCTTCGAAAAAACAGAACGTTTTTTTAACTATGCGACAAATATCTGCCGGCAAAGGTACTCTCATTTATACCGAAACAAAGGTCTTCACACCTTTGCACGACCTATGTTTTTCTAATAAAATCATAAGCGAGTGAGTTGCACCACTATCTATTACAATAATATTTATTTTTATTTAGCAGATACTTTACTAAAAACAAAAAAGTCCCGCGCTTTGCGGGACTCTTCTTTAAAATCGCACTCTGTTTACTGCTTTACAAATTTCACAACCTGTGTGTTTTTATCTGTGGTAATTTTTACAAAATATATTCCGTTTGCGAGCATACTGACATTTATAGGCATCACCTTGTCGCCACTTATAACGGTATTCATCTTCATCACTTCTTTGCCGGTTATATCTAACACTGTTATGCCCGCGGCAAATGCACCATTAACGGCAACCTGAATGTTCAGGGTTTGTGTTGCAGGGTTCGGGTAGACATTTACAACTTCATGCGCTATAAGCTCATTTACTCCGGTTACATTAGTTATTTTCCGAACAACGTTATTTCTGAAATCAGCCACAATAAGATTACCTGAACCATCTAATTTTAAACCTGCCGGACCCTGTAACTTAGCCGCAGTCGCGGGACCACCATCACCCGAATAACCATAAACGCCTGTACCTGCTATAGTTGATATAATGCCCGTAGAAGCGTTTACCATACGTACTCTGTTACTGTTTTCATCTCCAATATACATATTACCGGAACCATCGAGGGTTATGCCGGAAGGAGCATTTAGGTTAGAAGCAGTAGCCATAATTCCGTCTCCACTATAGCCACTTGTCCCGGTTCCCGCTACAGTAGTTATAATCCCTGTCGCAACAGTAACCATTCGCACCTTGTTATTACCCAAATCAACAATATATAAATTGCCGGAAGCATCAACAGATAAACCGTATGGATTATTTAATTGCGCAGCAGTAGCAAGGCCACCATCACCCAAACCACCTGTAGCTCCATCGCCTGCTATCGTATTAATAATACCACTTGAAGCAGTTACTATACGTATTCTATTATTTCCATTGTCTGATATATACATATTCCCTAAGCCATCTAAGGCTATTCCGGAAGGAGTATTTACTGACGCGGCTGTAGCCTGGCCTCCATCTCCTAATAAGCCAATACTACCTGTACCGGCTACAGTGGTAATGATGCCGGTTGAAACAGTGATTTTACGAATCCTGTTCCCCTTTTGTTCAGCAATATAAATATTACCCGATGCATCAATTGCCAGCCCTACAGGCCCAAATATTCCGGCTGCCGTAGCCGCAGTTCCATCACCCGATGAAGCAGAAGTACCATTGCCTCCAATGGTATTTATAAAGCCCGTAGATGCAGTTATTTCACGAACTCTATTGTTCGTATAATCAGCCATATAAATATTACCGGAATTATCTATTGCGACATCAAATGGACCGTCTAATTCCGCCTTAGTGGCAATTGCGCCATCGCCTCTAAACCCTGCCGTATCATTGCCGGCGATGGTACTGATAGTTTGCGCATTCAAACTTCCGGCAAGCAGTAACCCGGCAAGCAAAGCAAGTATGTTTATAGATTTTCTGTAAATATTTTTCATGGTGATTTTGGATTTAAAGGTTAGTATATCAAATATAAACATTTACGGAGAAAAAACCATACTAACTTCCTAAAACAAAAAAGCCCCGCATTACTGCGAGGCTTTTAAGTTTCAATCCATCATAACAAATATTATCCGCACTTGGTATATCCGCAGTTTTTGCATTTCAAACAACCTTCTTCATAAATAAGACCGTCATCATCGCCGCACTGTGCGCACTTCCTGTCTTTGCTTTGTGTGCCATCCGGTATATATTTCTTCAATGCTCTTTCTACACCTGCTTTCCATGTGTTAATAGAATCATCGTACAGGTTAAGGTTAGCAATTAAATCAACTACATGTGGTATTGGCATTCCGTGACGCAATACACCCGATAAAAGTTTTGCATAGTTCCAGAACTCCTTATCGAAGCTACGTGATAAGCCTTCAATGGTAATGTTATAGCCATCCTTATCTTTATAGCGGAAGTCATAACGTTTCTTACCATCTTCACTCTTGTTCTTCATTACCCAGCCTTTCTGTACCCATAATGGCAGGTTAAATACATCTTCGGCTTTACCGGTAAATACCTCATATGGTTTGCCATTCAGTATTCCAACAACAGCAATCCATTTTTCGGCGCCGTTGTTAAAACGAATTACTTCAGCTTCAAGTTCACGTGGGCGCTTAGGAGCAACGGTTTCGGTAAACTGGCCGTTAGCATTTACAGCTTTTTTGCTGCTCTTATCATCGGCCGCAATAAGTACGCCGCTGCGTGAACCATCACGGTATACTGTAATACCCTTCAAGCCATGTTTCCATGCTTCTACATAAATGTCGCCTACTTTTTCAAGCGCCACATCGTTTGGCAGGTTAATGGTAGAGCTGATACTGTGTGTTGTATATTTCTGAACAAGCGATTGCAATTCAACACGTTTGATCCAGTCAATTTCAGGAGCAGTTGAACCTGCATAAGGGCTCTTGGTAATGTCGGTGTTGCCGGTAACATCCATCCATTGTTTCAACTTAGGATGGTATACCATAAACTCTTCCCACTTGTCGCCCATTTTATCTACAAAGTCAACCTTAGCGTTCTTGTCGTTCGGGTTGATCTTCCTTCTCCTCTTATATGATAGGAGATATACAGGCTCTAAACCTGATGAGGTTTCTGCCAATATACTAAGGCTTCCTGTAGGTGCAACAGTGCTGATAGAAATATTTCTTCTGCCCAGTTTCATCATGCGTTCGTAAACTGCAGGCATTTCTACCTTCATCATTTGAACAAACTCAGATGTGTTCTCGATCTTAGGATCAAAACCTTCGAAAGAACCACGCTCTACTGAAAGATCGATAGAACTGGTAAACTCTGCTTCACACTTGGTGCGCATCATCTTTTCTACTTCGTGCATTGCTTCTTCCGAATCGAACTTGAAGTTAAGCGCAGCCATGGTATCGCCTAATGCAGTAAAGCCAAGGCCTGTCCTCCTACCCTTCTTACCTGCTTCGTAAAGCAGCTTCCAGGTATTCACTTCTATTTGCTTAATATCATACGGTTCTTTATCGTTCTGGATCTTAGCCATGATCCTTTCGATAG
>JABCZW010000057.1:0-1991 GCA_013289475.1 Bacteroidota bacterium | reverse complement strand
GAAGTTCTCATAGTCGAACGAAGCTGCCGGTGTGAACGGATTCTTTACAAAGTTGTAAAGGTTAATTGCTATAAGCCTGCAGCTATCGCCACCTTGCATCGCTATTTCAGAGCATGGGTTGGTAGATACGTTTTTAAAGCCGGGATATACCGAAGAGGTAGAGTACTTGTGCTGGCGATCCCAGAAGATAAGACCAGGCTCAGCACTTTGGTGAGCAGCTTTAATTATGGTGTTCCATAATTCCTGTGCTTTAACTGTTTTGGTTACCGAAGGGGTTTCCGATTCAATTGGCCAGCGGTGTGTGTATTCTTTATTCTCAACTACAGCTTGCATAAACTCGTCAGAAAGACGGAGAGAGATGTTAGCTCCTGTTACCTTAGAAAGATCTTGCTTGATAAGGATAAAGTTCTCTACATCAGGGTGGGCAATGTCAATGGTAATCATTAACGCGCCACGCCTTCCGTTTTGAGCAACCTCACGGGTTGTGTTCGAGAACCTTTCCATAAACGATACTGCGCCTGTGGTTGTACCGGCAGAATTGTTAACCGATATACCAGAAGGACGGAGTGTAGAAATATCAATACCTACGCCGCAACGTCTTTTAAAGAGTTGAGCTAATTGCTGGTCGGTATGCATAATGCCCCCGTAAGAATCATATATCTCAGGTAGTACCACACAATTTGACAAAGAAGCAATAACATGCTTGTTACCCAAACCAAACATTACGCTTCCTTGTGGTATTACATATTTAAAGCCTTTAAAATATTCGAATATTTTTTCTTCAGTAAGCAATTCTCTCTTCTGCCCATACTCAGAGAGTAATGCAAGTTTGCCGTTCATAGTAGACAGATCGGCATATTCTTTCTCTTTACGAGCGAACTCGTGCGCCATACGGCGGTGCATATCATCCGGGGTAGTTTCCTGTAATACTCCGTTCTTATCGCGAAGTGCATACTTGTTCATCCAGGTTGATGCTGCTAATTCATCACCATTGAAATAGGCTATGCACTTAGCGCGTATTTCGTCGTAACTCACGGCTGTTTTTGTTTGGGTTGGTTGTTCTTTGATCATCGGGCTAATACTTTAAATATTGATTACTTTTTTTTGGTTTTCCGCTTTTTTTGAAACGTGCTTACAAAAATATTTTTTCAGTAAACGGTAGAACTGTTCTTGTCTTCTATTTTTTTAACATTGTTATTAACACAGCACTTAAAACGCCCAACAGATAAGGTTTTGCGACGAAATAAACTTTTCAACAAATTTATTTTCCAGACATTATTAACAATTCTAAATCCTTATAGGGAATTTTAAATGCTTCCCCTAAATATTTGTTCGTAAGTAATCCTTTATATATGTATACTCCGTTCCTTATTTTCACATCTTGTTTCACCAAATTCTCTAATCCGCCTTCATCGCCCGCCCTTAACAATATTGGAGTAAAAATATTGCTTAAAGCTATAGATGCAGTTCGCGAAACACGCGATGCAATATTGGGCACACAATAGTGGGTTACCCCATGCTTGCGAAAAACAGGGTCGTTATGGGTTGTAACCCTCGATGTTTCGAAGCAACCACCCTGGTCAATACTTACATCCACTATAACCGAACCTACTTTCATGTCGCTAACCATTTCTTCAGTAACCACGCATGGTGTACGGCCATTGGTAGAACGTATTGCACCAATTACCACATCAGATGTCTTTAAGTGCCTTGCCAATACACGAGGGCGTATGGTAGAGGTAAAGATGCGAACACCCACCATAGTCTGCAAGCGCCTTAACCTGTATATAGAGTTATCGAAAACCTTTACAATAGCTCCACGGCCCAATGCAGCACGCGCAGCAAATTCGCCAACAGTACCGGCGCCCAGAATAACAACCTCTGTTGGAGCAATACCCGATACGCCACCCATAATAAGCCCGGGCCCGTCGTGTACATTACTTAAATACTCTTCAGCAATAGATATTGATGTACCACCCACAATTTCACTC
>JABCZW010000056.1 GCA_013289475.1 Bacteroidota bacterium | reverse complement strand
GCAGCAAAAATATGTGGGCATTGCACGGAATAATGAAGGCTTTAAAGAGCTGAATGAATATCTCTCAGCGCACCTACACGCTGTAAAAAAATTTGAAGATGAGGCACCGGAGTTCAATCATGCCTATATAATATACCCTATGCACGCTTATAAAGGGAGTCCGCTACGTAAGAACGAATTTATAGGCGTATCATTAAGCGACTTACAACGCCTACCTTTCTCTCCGGCTAAAAACATGGCACATAAAATGGTAGCATTACAGCCGGCAACTTTTATTTTCAAAAATCATTTCAATGCTCACCGCCTGCTTAGGGCTATAGATAAAAACACCCTGCTCAGTAAGCTTCCGGTAAGTGAACAGTCAATCCAGACGGCTGTTATACTTTACAAAGAGGAAATGTATGCGGAGTATTCCTCTTTTCCTTCCATTATAAAAAACACAGAGCATATTCTAAATGATTGCAGCATCAGTTTTGTATATGGAAAGCTTGCCAACAAAAACCGGGCCCATTATACAGATAGCATTGCCAACGACATTGTTATGTTGCGCAGTGAAGCTGAAAAGGGCTTAATATATCGTTACCCGAACCGATCGGAAGAGGTACTGAAGCGCATGGAAAAGGAATTGGATATAATAGCGCAGCGAGGCTTTGCCTCTTACTTTCTTATGAATTGGGATATTGTACGCTATGCCCGTTCAAAAAACTACTACTATGTGGGCAGGGGCAGCGGAGCCAACAGCATGGTAGCTTATTTATTAAACATTACCGATGTTGATCCGATTGACCTTGACCTCTACTTCGAGCGTTTTATAAATATGGCACGTGCCAATGCCCCTGATTTCGATATTGATTTTTCGTGGCTCGACCGTGATGACATTACCCGTTATATTTTCACTACCTATGGCAATAAACATACTGCCTTATTGGGCACCTATTCTACATTCCAACACGATGCTGTAATACGTGAATTGGGTAAAGTATTCGGATTACCGACTGGTGAAATTGATAAGATGCAGCCCTTGCTTAAAGATATTAAGGATGAGAAAGAATTGGAAAAGTCAAAGAATATAGACAAAACAGCGAAACTTATATGGAAATACAGTCAACTTATTAAAGGCTTACCTAGTCATTTAAGCATACACGCTAGTGGTATTATTATTTCCGAAGAGCCCATATCATGCTATACAGCTACTAATCTTCCGCCAAAGGGATATCCAACTACTCAGTTCAGTATGCTGGAAGCAGAAGATATCGGACTTTATAAATTCGATATATTGAGCCAACGGGGGTTAGGAAAAATAAAAGATGCTTTAAGCATTATTAGGCACAACAAGCATGAGGAAATAGACATACACAACATTCAGGGGTTTAAAGAAGATGATGAAATAAAAAAATTACTGAGTACAGGTAAGTGCATTGGTTGCTTTTATGTGGAATCACCTGCCATGCGTATGTTGCTTACCAAACTGCAGGCTGATGATTACCTGCGGTTGGTGGCAGCCAGCTCTATTATACGGCCGGGTGTTGCACAAAGCGGTATGATGCGCGAATACATAGTACGATACAGGAACAAGGAAGTGCGTGAAAAAGCAAAAGCTGACCTGCCTGAGTTTTATGAATTATTGGAAGAAACATATGGGGTAATGGTATACCAGGAAGATGTAATTAAAGTGGCGCATTTCTTCGCAAACTTATCATTGGCTGAAGCTGATTGCCTGCGCAGGGGTATGTCATGGAAGTTTAAGCAACGTGATGAATTTTTTACAGTAAAAGAGAAATTCTTTTCTAATTGCAGGAAAAAAGGATATAAAGAAAAAACTATTGCCGACATATGGTACCAGATAGAAACCTTTGCCAATTTTGCTTTCTCTAAAGGGCACTCAGCAAGCTACGCGGTAGAAAGTTATCAGGCACTTTATCTTAAAGCACATCACCCGCTGGAATATATGGTAGCTACACTTAACAACGGTGGAGGTTTTTACCGTATAGAACTTTACGTACACGAAGCCCGCATGCACGGCGCCAAAATTGTACCACCTTGCATAAACAACAGCCCCGTATCATGTACTATAAAAGACACGACTATTTATCTTGGCCTTGGACTTATTGGAGAACTGGAGAATAATAACCTGCAACGCGTTATAGCCGAACGTGACTGTAACGGAGCTTTTAAGGACCTTTACGATTTTATTAAACGATTACCCATGACCATAGAGCAGGTATGCTTGCTAATACGCGTTGGCGCCTTCCAGTTTACCGGCAAAAACAAAAAAGAGCTGCTTTGGGAAGCATATTCACTAATAAATCCCATAAAGAGACCAAAGCTATCAGAAGAGCTTTTTGATGTAAGGCCAACAGAATATACATTACCTGCCCTATACGATTCATGGCTTGATGATGCCTTTGATGAAATTGAATTACTTGGCTTCTCCCTCTGTTCGCCCTTCAGGCTCGTAAAAGGTGAACTACCTGTACATACTACAGCCGGGGAGTTACGTACGCATATAAACGACAATATAGAAATTGTAGGATACCTGGTAAATGTAAAAACAGTTAGCACGTCGAAAGTCCAACGTATGAACTTTGGCACGTTTATTGATATTGAAGGACATTGGATAGACACAGTACATTTTCCGCTTTCGGCAAAAAAATTTCCGTTCAAAGGACCGGGCTGCTACTTGCTAAAAGGTAAGGTTACCGAAGAATTTGACCATATAGCAATTGATGTATCAGAAATGCAGCGGCTTGATTACATTAACAAGGATGACGCTGTGCCATCAATATCTCTTGCCTAAAATAGACTCCTTGCCTATTTTTACTTACATTCGTTAGCACAAATGAACAATGCTCCGGAAATAACAACCAGTATGCCTAAGCGGCTGGAATCACCTGAATTCTGGGTCGAACATATCCCTTTTGTATTTTATCTTATACCTCAGCTAAAACCATCAGTAATAGTTGAACTTGGCACCCATAGTGGTAATTCATTCTTTGCTTTTTGCCAGGCAACCAAAGAAAATAATATTCCCATTAAATGCTATGCTGTTGACACCTGGCGCGGCGATAAACATGCCGGATATTATTCTGAAGCAGTTTATCAAGATGTTTTAAAACATAAGAATGAATACTACAAGGATAGCGCTGTTTTATTACGCATGACTTTCAATGAAGCCTTAAGTATATTTCCTGGCAAAAGCATTGACTTGATAAACATAGATGGCCTACATACATATGAAGCTATTAAACACGATTTTGAAAACTGGCTGCCCAAATTATCCAATCATGGCACTGTATTAATACACGACACCCAGATAAAAATGAAAGATTTTGGTGTTTGGAAGTTTTGGACAGAGGTAAGTAAACAGTATCCTTCTTTTGAATTCCATCATGGTTGCGGACTAGGTGTATTGGCTATCGGGAATAATGTTCCCACATCAATTTTGAAATTCATTGAAGAAGCCAACAAAAGCAACCAATACAGTAATCTATTTAAGGAACAGGGGCAACTAGTATACAGGCAGTACAAAAAACTACAACTAAAAAGAAACATAAAGAAGATACCTCGCCTACCTTTGATAATTATAAGACGGCTAAAAATGTTACTCAGCTAAAACAAAACATGGATCCAAGTTCAGCATATATTAACCTTTTAAAGAAAATGCTCACCGATTACCACAGGGTAGGGCTTAAAGAATACAAACCTTTGTACCATTACCCTAACCTTTTGGTAAAGCCATTACTTCTGCTCGATAAAATATTACGAATTAAAAATCTTGCCATAAGCGAAGTAAATAATACCACTATAGAAAAACGGGTAAATGGTCTTGATAAACCTGCCTATGCCGATACCATGATGGGTATGAAGCGCCTTGACAACCTTGAGTACTGTATTAGAGATATAATAAAAAACGATATAGAAGGAGACTTTATAGAATTAGGAGTGTGGCGTGGTGGATCTACCATACTGATGAGGGCATTGCTTAAAGAATTGAATATTACTAACAGATACGTTTGGGTGGCAGATTCATTTGAAGGGTTACCCAAGCCTGATTTAATCAACTATCCTGCAGATAAAGGTGATAAGCATTCACAATTCGGAGAGTTGACGGTGTCTATGGATGAAGTAAAGCATAATTTTGAAAAATATGGACTGCTTGACGAGCAGGTTAAGTTCCTAAAAGGCTGGTTTAAAGATACCCTGCCTGCTGCTCCAATTAAAAAGCTTGCCATACTTCGTCTTGATGGTGATATGTATGAATCCACAATGGATGGATTAGTTAACTTATACCCAAAACTTTCGAAAGGCGGGTATGTAATAGTGGATGATTGGGGAGCTGTGCCCGCCTGTAAACAAGCAGTGAAAGATTATAGAAATCAACACAGCATAATCGAAGAAATAAAAGAGATTGACTGGACCGGAGTATATTGGATAAAAGAGAACTAGAAACAATGAATGATTTAGAATTATACTTCAGAGAAAACAAAGGACGCTTAATACACAAATGCGTTAACTACTTTGATATATATGATCAATATTTCTCTATATACAGGAACAGAGAAATTGTAATTCTTGAAATTGGCGTGAATCATGGCGGAAGCCTGCAAATGTGGAAACATTATTTTGGGAGCAAGGCTAAAATACTTGGTATTGACATAAACCCCGAATGCAAAAAATTCGAAGGAGAAAACGTCAAGATATTTATTGGTTCACAGTCAGACAGAAGTTTCCTTAAAAGTATAATTGCGCAAATACCACCTATTGATATACTGATTGATGATGGCGGCCACAATATGCAACAGCAAATAAGAACATTTGAAGAATTATTTGACCACGTAAAAAAGGATGGTATTTATATATGTGAAGATTTACACAGCTCTTACCGCTTGGGTTACGGTGGAGGTTATAAGCGCAGGGGGACTTTTATTGAGTACAGCAAGAATTTTATAGACCAGTTAAATGCATATTATTCTGAGCAAGGCTCATTAAAAGTGAATTCATTTACAAAGTCGGTAAAAGGCTTACACTATTATAATGGTATGTTAGTAATTGAAAAAGGTGAGGTTCCGAATTTTCAGGATGAAAAAACCGGGCAACCTGCACTTAGTTCGGATGTATTAGAAACAAATATTCCAAAGGGCTTATACAAATTAGCTTATTTAGCTTTATATACTACCAATTCTATACTAAGGTTTTTCAGGCTTCCCGGAATAAGATGGCGATAACTAACAAATAAATCAAACTAGATTATGGACTATACATCATTGGTAGAGAATATAATACTCACATATAAGGATAACCCTATTGACCTTTTAAATATTGGAGCCGGAGAAAAAGAATACGCTTACCTTAATGAACTGAAGTATTCATATGTACGAACACTCAACGATGTAGTGCCTTTATTGCAAAAAGGCATGAAAATATTGGAGATCGGTTCATTATTTGGTGTGGTTAGCATAGCCCTTAAGCAATTAGGGTTTTCAGTTACCGGAATAGATATCCCGGAGTTTTATCAATCGGAAAGATTGCGTAATCTATATAGCAAAAATGATATTCCTTTCAATCAGGCAAACTTGCGTCATTACAAATTACCTTATCCCGACAAGTCGTTTGACATGGTAATTGCATGCGAAGTAATTGAGCATTTCAACTTTAACCCTTTGCCTGTTCTTCAGGAAATAAACAGGGTTTTAAAAAAAGGCGGGTACATGGATATTGCAACGCCAAATCAGGCTTGTATTGATAACCGAATAAAGCTTTTAATAGGGCTTTCGATTCATGAACGTATTCACTATTTCTTTGACCAGCTGGACAGGAGTAAGAATATTATAGTAAGTACACATTGGAGAGAATACACAATGAAAGAGGCAGTAGAAATGTTTGAAAAAATGGGCTTCCAGGTAGTAAGTAAACACTATTTCAAAGAAAATGGCCCAACGAAATTCAATATGGTGTCCTTTATTAAATGGTTCTTTCATCTTATCCCCTCTCTCAGAACTTCCCTTGCACTATCATCTAGAAAAGTAAAGGATATCAATTATGATTTTTGGTTTACTGAAGCAAATTCATAGTTTATACCAATGCGCCATCATCAAGAAATATAAATCTGAAGTATTTTTTAATTGTATAGATGTACGCCTTTACCCACTTACGAAACATAGAATGGAATGGTGATAATAACATAAAGAAAAACAGCCGGCTAAGTATATGTGCTAGTATAACCAATGAAGCAAGTAGGGCACTCACAAATGAGAAATTTTTCTTATAGAATTTAAGCTTACTTATATTGGCATTTGCATACGCAATATTAAGATTACGGTCGGTACTACCACCTCCGTAATGGACTATTGAAGCACCTGGAAAATACATAACTTTCCCACCACCCTTTCTCAGTCTGTAGCAAAAATCAAAGTCCTCCATCCAGAATATATCATCGTCAAGAAATCCTATATTATTTACAACTGTTTTAGGGAATAACATTGCCGCCCCCGCAACATTATCGATCTGCATAGGAGTAGTAAATGACCTTAATTGGTAACGATCAATAAATATCCTTATCAACTCCATAGTCATTACTAAAATTGTTTTATCCTTCCATGCAGAAACCTGCAATGATCTATCAGCATTCAGTAATCGTGGGGACATGATTACATTATCACCTTGGCTTTTGATATAATCTAACATTCTCTTTACTGAGTTATCAATAAAGTAGGTATCCGGATTAAGCAACAATATAAAATCTCCTTTACTTATCTTTATGCCTTGATTATTCGCCGCCGAAAAGCCAGTATTATGCCTATTTTGTATAAACACTACTTGAGGAAATCTAAGGCATACATCATCAATAGTACCATCATCTGAGTTATTATCTACTACTATTATCTCATATGAAATGTCTTCAAAAAATCTATTAATTGATTCTATACAGTCAATTAATAAATCTTTTACATTATAACTGACTATAATAATACTAAGCTCCATTATTGGTCTTTATGTTTTAGCAATCGGCTATAAATTTCATCTAATGCTTTATTATAATTCTCAATCGAGTATTTTTCAGCGTTAATAATCCCGTTTATTATTAATTCATCCCTCAATTGCTTATCATTTATGACTCTCTGCAATGCAAGTTCAATACTCACTATATCTTTTGCTTTAAATAACAGCACATTGTTTCCATTTACTACTATTTCATTAAGGCCATCGACATTGGCGGCTATAACCGGAACTCCCATAGCCTGTGCTTCAGGTATTATCATACCCATAGGTTCATGATGAGATGGCACTACCAAACAATCGATGATGGAATAGAACCATTGCATATTAGATGCATAACCTATATAAATCAAATCATTCAATCCATTAACAGATATATAAGTCAACAACTCTTTCCTATCTACGCCTTCCCCAGCAATTAAAAATTTCAGAGAAGCGTTATTAGCATATTTTTTGGCAACCTCAACAAATTCACGCCAACCCTTACGCTCGATAAGCCTACCCGCAAATCCAACAACAAAAACATTTTCTTCAATACCTATTTTCCTTCTCTCTTCAGCAACATTCCATGAAATTATCTGCTTGTTAAACTTTCGCAAGTCAATTCCATTATACAATCTATAAACCTTAGCGGGTTCAATATTTGCTTTTTCCTGCAGTGATTTCTTTAAAGCATTTGAACATGTCATAAACAGGTCTGTTCTATACTTTAGTAATTTAATAATTGGTACAGATAACCAAGTACTATCAATCACATCTCCCTGCTCATGTATAACCAGTTTAATTGATGGAAAGAAAAATATCTTCACTAAATAACCAAACAATTGCGAACGAAGGAGATGGCAGTGCAATAACCCAATCTTATTATCTCGTATTATCTTTTTAAGCTCTAAAATGGGGAAGAAACTAAACCGGCTAAAAGAATTATGAACAAATATGTTCTCGTGTTGAATAGTTATTTGCGGATTCGACCTTCTAAGTACATAAAGGAAAAGATCATGATTGTCCTTTTGCATTTCAAAATAATCGCGCTCGAGGGTTTGAGCCCCACCAAGCCAAAGTGTATCAATTATGTGCAACACCCTCATTGATAACTATTCTTTCAAAATGTTTCTCATACACATTTACAATATAATTCCAATTATATCGCTCAATTAAGCCACTTATTATTCCATCATCTATTTTATAATTCTGTAAAAATCTCTTTTGATAATAAATCTCCAATTGCTGAGCTATTTCTTCCTGTGAATAGAATTGAACAACAATAGCATTCTCATTCGGTGCAATCACTTCATTAATTCCATCTATTGGAGTAGTAATCAGAAAGCAGCCACATGCCAATGATTCGAATACCGCCACCGACATGCCTTCAAAAACAGAAGTAATTACATTCACATGGGCAGATTGATATTCTTTCACAATTTCTGCTTTGCGTATCCACCCAAAAAACTTAACAATATCACTTAAGCAATTATTCCTAACATACTCTTCCATTTTGCATCGAAGAACACCATCCCCAATAATATGCACTATAAGATCCTTATTCCTTCCCGAAAAAAGCTTAATAGCATTAAGGAATGTAAATGGATCTTTCTGTTCAACCAACCTCCCAACAAAAACAATTTTAAACACTTTGTCTTTTAAACTTTTATCAGGCTTAAATAGCCTTGCATCAATGCCATTCGGTACAATCACGTTTTTATTTACAAACTTTTCACCTATAAACCTATCTATATTCTCTTTCATTTCCCTCGTCTGCATAAAGTTAGCCTCCGATTCTATGCAAATCCTTTTTATTTTATAATAAGTAGCAATATGGAAAAGTCGCATTTGCTTAGGAAATCTCCATGGTATATCATGTCCATGTGATATAACAGTATATTTCAGTCCAAACTTCCTTTTCAGGTAAACGGCAACAATACCACCGGGAATAGCAAAGTTTGCGAAACACAAATCGAATTTTTCCTTTTTCAAATAGTCGCCAAGAAAATGCTTACATTCTTTTATCCATGAGAGCATTTCGAAAACATTTGACTTATAGATATGCTGCCTTTTTGATTTTAATCTTATAATTTCCAGGTTGCCTTTTTTCTCTGTTTCCTGCTCCCCTTTATACCAAGTAGTAACTACAGTAACTTTGTTGCCATTTTCAGCAAACCTTTCAGAAATGTTTTGAGTAATAACTCCGGCTCCTCCTCCTAAAGGCGGATATTCATAATTAAGCACGAGGATTTTCATGCAGAATTAAATATTACCGGTATTTTGAACCACATATATAGGTCTGCCCTTTGCCTCTTCAAAAATCTTGCCTATATATTCTGCAAGTACCCACAAAAGAATGAACATAAATCCAAGAAGCAGGAACATTGCTACAACCAACCATTTATACAAAGGATAGTTAACGTGATTGAAAATTGCATCGTATGATATATATCCAAGAAAAATCAATCCTGTCAGTATACACATTACACCAATTACAAACCCCAGGTGAAGTGGCAGTAAAGAAAAACTAAGGATACCATCCATAGCAAACTTAACCATTTTTAAAAGACTGAACCCTGTTTTGCCATGAACACGTTGTGGCCGGTCATATTCAACAACGGCATAATTAAACCCGAGCCATGATATCATACCTCGCAAGTACTTTGACTTTTCAGGCATCTTTCTCAATTCTTCAAGTACTTTCTTGTCAATAAGCCTGAAATCGCCAATATCACCTGTTTTTGAAACCTCAGAAATGCCACCTAACATGGCATAATAAGTTCTTGCCGAATACTTTTTCAGAAACCCTTCTCTCCTACTTTTCCTTCTGGCATAAACTACCAATGCCCCCTCTTCCCATTTCTTTATCATTTCCAAAACAACCTCAGGGGGATCCTGCATATCACAATCCATTGTAATAATAACATCTCCTTTTACAAAATCCATTCCTGCAGTTAAAGCTGCCTGGTGTCCAAAATTGCGGGTAAGGTTAATGAACTTAATTCTTTTATCATTGTTTGCTATTCCGCCAATAACATTATGTGAAGCGTCTTTGCTACCATCATTTATAAACAATATTTCATACTCAATAACTCCCCCCAATATTTCTGTTAATCTCTTATACATAACAGGAATATTAGCCTCCTCATTAAAAACAGGAATAATAACAGATAGTTTGCTACTCTTCAAATCCATAATCTCAGGTAAATATCCAAGTATTACTTAAGTACATATTAAATAAATAAGTATGCCATATAATACAAGGAAGAATAAATATAACCAATAAAATTATTTTAGTCCTATTTCCCAAATACGGCTCTGCCATAAACATAATAAACAACGATAACAACAAATACATTCCCATGTAATTAAACCTTAAAATATTGCCTCCATATTCTGCCGATGATAAAAATACAGCAACACTTATAAATACAATTATGCATCCGGCCAATTTAAAATGACCGGGTATTGATTTAAACTTTTCAGGCAATTGAAACAGAATGATATAAAAGAATGGAGTAGCCATTGTATAACGGTAAAACCCATTTGTCTGGTAGCCACTTGATATATAGTTAAAAAGTACGAATACTGCTATAAAACATATCGAAGCATTGAACATAAACTTCTTCACATACTCTTTATCACCACTAAACAGTGATATTGCATTATCCTTTACTTTGTCAAGCATTACCGAGCATCCCCAAAAAATTGCATAGATACAAATGGGTAAAGCAAAAAAGAACATAGCAAATGCAGTCATTCCAAAACCTTCTACTGACCAATCACTTATAGGAAAATAAGGGTCTCGTTGTTTGGGCCACGAAGCAGCTGCCTCAAAATAAGATCCCCACGAACTACTATAGTTATGCTGGATAAGAAGAACCAGAAACCAACCCAGGAATATAGGAATCACCATTAGAAAACTTTCTTTAACAAATAAGAGAAACCGCCTATGAGAAAAGAGATTAATCATATTTAGTGAAACCAATGCCATAGAAAGTATTAAACCTGCCGGCCTTGTCATACTAAAACAAACCATGGCAATAAAATAGAGCCAGTATTTCCGTTTAAGGAGCCCAAGAAATGCAATAGTGAACATTAACATAAAAAGTGCTTCTGTATATGGCAGGCAGAATGCTATTGCACTTGGCAGTATAAGAGCAAATACAAAAAAGAACATTTCAGATTTTGAATTACCCAGGAAAACAGAGGTCAGGAAAATCATAGACAACCCGAAGAATAAATAATTGAGTAATACCATGCCATGTACTCCTGTATGTGTGGCTTTCCAAACCATTGGAAATAAGGGGAAAAAAGCATACCTGAAAGCTGCAGAATCACCTGTACCGTTATACATATTATCTCTTATGCCTTTATAATAGCCTACATCCCAATTATACGCTTTGCTTTCATTAAATTGAGTAAAGGGTTTACTCACCACATTTATCATCGGGGCTCCATTAACAACGGTATTCTCGTAGTTATTAGATATTTTACCCAATGTGGAAGAATAGATATGATTATTTTGCATTAGCGTAAACACTAATGTAAAAGTCAGGAACAAGCCGGCAACAATTAACAATTTAGGCAATACCTTATGAAGCATAAATATCTCTTCTATTTAATATACATCGGCAACACAAGCAAAAATAGCATTTCCGTTGTACTATTTGATGTAGTTTTGTAAAGCCTCTTTTAATTTTATTAATACTTGTATGGGATACGATATTGCAGTAATAGGTGGTGGTGCAGCTGGTTTTTTTGCCGCTATATCCGGCAAGACGTATAACCCATCTGCCAAGGTAACCATCTACGAAAAGTCGGATAAACTGCTTGCCAAGGTTAAAATATCGGGTGGCGGGCGCTGTAATGTTACTCATGCCTGTTTTACCATTTCTCAGCTCTCTAAATTTTACCCAAGGGGAGAGAAACAACTCAAAAAGGCCTTTGCACACTTTAATACCAATGATACGGTAAAGTGGTTTGAGAGCAGGGGCGTGCAACTTAAAACGGAAGAGGACAATCGCATGTTCCCTATAACCGATAACTCGCAAACTATTATCAATTGCCTTATGCGAGAGGTAGATCAGCTGGGCATTCAAATTCAGATGCATCAAACCTTGCTGGCGGTTGAAAAGGGAGCAAGTGGCTTTAAGCTGGTCTTTAGAGATAATACTGTTCATGCAGACAAGGTTATTGTTGCGAGTGGGGGCTCACCTAAGAAGGAAGGCTTTAACTGGCTTGAAAAACTGGGATATACCATTGTGTCTCCTGTTCCGTCATTGTTCACTTTTAATATGCCCGATGAACCCATAAAGTCTCTTATGGGTGTATCAGTTGACAACGCAAGCGTAAGAGTTACAGGAACCGGATTAAAAAGCGAAGGCCCATTATTAATTACCCATTGGGGAATGAGCGGGCCTGCTATACTTAAGCTTTCGGCCTGGGGTGCACGGATATTGAGTGACATGAATTATATTTTTAAGATACAGGTTAACTGGTTGGGACAGATAAACGAAGATAAGGCAAGGAATATATTGCAAGACGAAGTAAGCACGCACCCTAAAAGAAAACTCAGCAATCTGGAATCGTTTAAACTACCCAATAGGTTATTTATGTTCCAATTAGAGAAGTTGGGCATTAGCCCCGATATTAGTATAGTAGAGCTTGACAAAAAACACAAGAACAGGTTACTGAATACCTTGCTGAATGATGAATACAAGGTAGAGGGCAAGACTACTTTTAAAGAGGAGTTTGTTACCTGCGGTGGTGTGAGTTTAGATAATGTATCAATGGATACCATGGAAAGCAAGGTTTGTCCGGGAATGTATTTTGCAGGCGAGGTATTAGATATTGACGGTGTTACAGGTGGTTTTAATTTTCAGGCGGCGTGGACAACCGGATTTATTGCAGGAAAAAGCAGTGCGCAATAGCTATTGCATTAATTCGCTTAGCTCAAGCCAGCGCAATTGTTTTTCATCGAGCGATTTAGAAATTTTTCCAAATTCAGTCGACAGACGTATAATTTCTTCGTGGTTTGTTGCTTCGTTGCTTAACTGCTCCGTTAAAGCTGCCTTTTGTTTCTCAAGCTGGGCAATCTCTTTTTCAAGGGTTTCAAATTCGAATTTCTCTTTATAACTTATCTTTTGTCTGGGTGGGCTCACAGCTTTTGCCGATTCAGGCTGTGCAATTGGCTTTTTAGTTTCTTCCTGGCTTTCCAGTTTCTTCAATTCTTTCTCTTCTTCGCGATAGTCGGTGTACGAACCAACCCACATCTTCACATCTCCGTTTCCTGTCAATACAAAAAGTTGATCAGCAAGCTTATCCATAAAATACCGGTCATGCGATACAATTATGAGACAGCCCGGAAAGTCGAGCAAAAATTGTTCGAGTGTACTTAATGTGATCAGATCAAGGTCATTGGTAGGTTCATCGAGGATAAGGAAGTTGGGGTTCTTCATCAGCACTGTCAATAAATACAAGCGCTTCTTTTCACCACCACTTAACTTTGATACATAAGTGTACTGCATTTCGGCCGAGAACTGGAACAATAGCAAAAGCTGAGATGCACTAAGCTTTGTGCCATCTCCCATAGGTATAAATTCACCTACATCTTTAATCACTTCTATTACCCGCTTATCTTCTTTTATCTCTATGCCTTTCTGCGAATAATAGCCGAATACAATAGTTTCTCCCACATTAACCTTACCGCCATCTGGTTGTTCAGCCCCTGTCAATATATTAAGGAAGGTAGTCTTGCCTACTCCATTCTTGCCTGCAATACCAATACGTTCTCCCTTCTTAAATGTATAATCAAAGCCTTTCAATATTACTTTCTCTCCATG
>JABCZW010000055.1 GCA_013289475.1 Bacteroidota bacterium | reverse complement strand
ATAAGAAACGATCCGGGTGCTTTGAGTGCCCGAATTAACATACATGTTTGTAGACCAGAACGTAATACCATCAGAAGGGTCGATTGTAGTATTTGAGTAATCTCCCCAACGGCCTGAGCCTGAAAGATCTGAAGAAGTACCTGCCAATGCAATCTGCTCAGTAACAGACATTTGATTAAGCGGATCACAAGCCCTTCTTCCAGTATAACGGACACTAGGGTAAACCGAAGGACTGGAGCCTGTAAAACCCATGGCAATATCACCATTATTATTCATGGCAATAGAACCGTTCCAGCGACTTAACCCGTCAGCAGGAGCGTAGGTAGATTGCTGGTAAATACTCCATTGCTTTGTTGTAGTATCCTGGCGTATTTCATACCATCTTAGCCCAGCAACCGTGCTACTTGTACCCACATTTACAGCACTAACCATTACTGCTGAATTATACTTACCCCACCTTTGGTAAGGAATACGATATGAAAAGAAGCCATCTAAAGGATCTAAACTACCTGTTGCTCCGGGTTGATCAATTTTATTTGAGAATACATCATTAACCGGTGAAGTAGGAATAGTCTGATAAGCAGCATAACTACCTGTTTTTGCTGTCCAGTTAACAGTTATTTTGTCAATTACAATTTCATCTTTGTACCCTCCGCCCCAACTAGCACTGTTATAGTAAAGTAAAAAGTTAGGAGAGCCATAAGGAGGTAATGTGCCATCTGCATTCATTGTCATTGGGCAGAAAAAGCCGCCGCCTGTATTAGGATTGGTCCACGGTATAGAAATGAAGCCGGCGGTCTTGTCACCTTTCAGCATTTTTGTCCTGTCATAAACAACTACTTTATCGTTCTGGCAGTTGCAGGTTTGATAATACCCGTCAGACCATATTGTATATTTGGGATAATCGGCAAAATCACTTGCATCAGGGGTAAACTTAAATATGTAATATGTTCCTGTTGGGTCAGGTGTGGTTGAAACTGCAAACATCATTGTACAGTAGCAGCTACCGTCAAATTCTTCAATTATCCAACGGTCAGCAAACTTGTCGTACATAGTAACAGGGTCTCCCTGGTCGCCTGAACCGGGAAACAGGGCCGAAAGCACAGCTGAGGTAGTTAACGGATTACCGGACTTATCAAAAACCTGGTAATCAGAATTAACTGTTTGTACAAAATTACTGGGACCCACCATGCCATTATCATCTAATGGTTGGTATCCTTGCGAGCTTTGTTGCCCATCAACATTTACAATAGGGGCAGGAGCAGCCATTGTTCCGGAAGTGCTTTGAACAATAGGGTCTGTTACCGGGGATACACTCTGATCGTATTTTGCCTTGTCGTGTGTGCGGCGATGCGATTCATCATCACCGGTTAAACGTACTTTGCCATCAGGCTTAGGTGCAGGATTCTCTTTGGCCAGATCGCGTAATGGCCTTGAGATTGAGAAACTGGTACACTGCCTGAAATAAGACCCGTCGGCATTACGGATAATTTCCTGGGCAGATAGAAGGGAAACTGCAACTAATGCAGTTGAAAACAGTAAGATTTTTTTCATTTCAGGGAGATTTGATTAATTAAAGATTGAAAACATTTCTTTAATTTCCAAATATTTCCCCTAAAATCTTTAATACCTACCTAAACGTACCATTAGATGCTTCACTTATCATTTTACCGTCTTTATATGTCTGGGTATTATAAAGAGTTCCATCTTCAGTATAATAATTTACGGTGCCGGTGCCGTCCTTAAGTGTTCCTTTATCTCGTGGTTTACCTTGCTGGTCGTAGCTTCCGGTAACATTCATTAAAAGGCCGTTATTGTATTTTTTCTCAATCCAAAGTTGCCCGTTACTGTAATAATACCTATACGTACTATCCGGGCTTCCCATATTAGAATATGACTTTTCCTGCAGGGTTTTATTTTCGTAATACGAGGTATACTCTCCATTGATTGAATCGCCTTTAAAGCTTATTTGAATCTTTGTTACTCCGTTCGGATAGTAATAGGTATCAGTTCCTTCTTTTTTATTATCCTTATAATGTATCAGTCCGTATAAACTCCCGTTACTATAGTATGCTTTTACTTCGCCCTGTATGTTATTATTTTCATATTTCCCAATCTGGGCCACTTTGCCATTTGGAAAATAATATTTGAATTCATCTGTTCTAATCCCCTTTTGATAATGAACATGTTTTTGAAGGATCTTCTTGAATGAAATGTCCTCGATAACATAAAAGTCCCAGTCTCCGTCTTTTTTATTGTCAACATATTTACCTTCTCCATAAACAAGAAAATAACCTCTTATTTGCTTAGGTTTATTGTCAATATCAACTAATGCATAGTCCTTTCTCACCTCATAATCCTTCCACTTACCTTGCCTGTTACTGTCTTTATCAGTTTTGCCTTCAGGTTTAAAGTGCGTGTTCGAATATCCGCTTTTCATGTAGCCCAACATAATGCTGTCTTTAACAAAAGTTTTTTGTTGCGAAAAAGCAGGTGATCCCAATCCTATAATTGAGAATAATAGGAATATTGATTTCGATAGATGTTTCATGATCGTGGTTTTAAGTTCCAAAAATAACATAGAAATCTGATTACAGCAAATTATGGCTAAATGAGCTGTTGAAAATTATAACACTATTTTATTACATATATTAAATATTTAGTATATTTTTGTATTCTTAAGTTCTTTGAAATAATTAAACTTACTTGTTCAATGTTACCGCAAGCAAAGGGGGAATATGGTAAAAAGGCCCAAAATGGTGACAAAAAGGGGCACCAGGTGACAATTAGTGACAAAATGCTAAATACTTTAGCTGAAAATGGCACCGGAAATTGGGATTTTGCCTACCGATGGTGACAGCAAGTGACAAGATACTACTTACCTAATTGATAATAAGAAGTTTATTGGTGTGATAATGTGTGACACTAAGTGCCAAAACATAAGAAATTTTAAACTTTCTTATTCCCAACAACCAATTCGTAAATACTATCTTTTTGCAAGTATTTGCAGGCAATATCTTTTAATTGGGCAGATGTGATTTCGGCAAGGGTATTTATATACTTCTCGTAATACGAATAATCCAATCCGTGCATCCATACTTGTTTAAAGCGTTCAGCCAATGCAAATGGGCCATCCATACTACGAAGCACATTGCCTCTTAAATAATTCTTTACCAGTTGCAGTTCAGCAGCAGGGACCGGTTCTGTGCATAATCTGTCCATTTCTTTATATATCTCAACAAGGGCTTTATCACATACATCGCTGCCCACTTCACTTGCAATCTGGAAATAACCTGCTTCTTTTAAAAATACTACTCCCGATGAAATACCATAAGTGTACCCCTTATCTTCCCTGATATTGCTCATTAAACGCGAGCCAAAATAACCACCCAGTATAACGTTCAATATCTGGAATGGGATAGCATCTTCGTGATTCTTGAGGAACAACATTCTACCCATGCGAATAGCAGATTGGAGTGCCTTATCCTTTGGTATATAATGTTTCTTTTCAGAACTTGATTCTATTGTAACCGCCTTTCCGTTTGATTCTACATTTCCCTTCCAATCATCTTTTCCGAAATTGTCACTCAATGCATTAACCACGGCATCTTTAATTTTCCCTGCAACTATAATTGTGCAGCCATTTGAAGAATAGTGCCCTTTGTGAAATGCAGCAAGTTTTTCTTTTTTAACTGCATCATATTCTTCCATTTTGGTAGCGTGCCCATACGGATGGTTATCGCCAAATAATAAAGCCGGGAAATTGCGTGCTGCAACAACTCTTACTTTTTTCTCTTCTACTAAAAAACGTTGCTTTCTATTGGTTAAGTAAACATCAAGTTCCTGGTCAGGGAAAGAAGGTAGCTTAACTAATTCTTCTAAAACCGGTAATACCTTACTAAAATGTTTTCCCAAGGAATACAAAGCTACAGAAGCATAGTCGTGATGTGCAGATGTTTCTAGAAAAGCACCGTAATAATCAAGCAGTGAAGCAATTTCTTCCGAGTTATGTTTCGTAGTTCCCTCTTCAAGCATAGCATTAGTGGTATCGGCTATAAGAGGCATATTTTGCTGGCGTGTACCAGCCGGAAATATTAACTCGATCTTTACCACATCTTGCGTTCCGCCATTAACAGAATACACAGGAATGCCATTGGGCAATTTACTTTCTACTGCATGAATAATATCTATTTTACTTGGCTTGCCAAGTGCAGGCATTGTATTTCTATCGAGCTTGGTTTCAGTTTCCATTGACTTTTGATTTTGAACGATAATATAATGTAGAGCAGTTGTTTTCGTTAATTACTCTCGATGCTTCAACAAGCAAGTCGACTTCAGTAACTTTTGTAAAACGCTCCGTTTCTTTGTTGACATCTTCAGCATTTCCGAGTACTTCAAATATAGCAAGATTCATAGCCTTATTCAATATGCTCATTTCAGAGAATATAAGTGAAGATTCGGTTTTATTTTTTGCCTTTTCCATTTCTTCTTTCTTCACCTGGGCAAGTACAATTTTTTTCAATTCCTCTTGTATCGCTTCATCAGCAACTTCTAATGTTACACCTTCTGATAATTTTCCCGAAATGATAAATAACCCCGGATCGAATGATTCCAACGTAAATGCTCCTATTTCGCTAAACAGTTTTTTATTTTTTACCAGTTCAACATACATACGTGAAGCATTACCATCGGTAAGTATATCGGCTAAAAGTTCCATAGCATAAAAGCTCTGGTCCATACGAGCGCCCATGTGGTATGCTTTGTAAATAGCATCAACCGGTACATCTCTTTCCAATTCTAATTTGCGGGCTTGCGTTTGTTTAGGCTCAACAGGCAACTTACGCATGGGAGGATTACCGGGAGGTATTGGTGCAAACCATTTTTCACAGAGCGCTTTTACCTGTTCAACAGTTACGTTCCCACTTACAGCAAGTATGGCATTATTCGGGCAATAAAATTTCTGGAAGAAGGCCCTTACATCACCCATTACCGCATGTTTAATATGGTCTATTTCCTTACCAATAGTTGGCCACAGGTATGGATGAACTTTATATGCAAGCTTGGGTAATTCAAGCCATACATCGCCATAGGGCTGGTTAAGGTAGCTTTGTTTATATTCCTCAATTACCACACTGCGCTGCACTTCGAGGCTCTTGTCAGAGAAAGCAAGGCTCAGCATCCTATCCGATTCCAGCCAAAAAGCCACTTCAATATTTGATGCAGGCAATGAAAGGTAATAATTAGTTATATCATTATTGGTAAAGGCATTATTCTCTCCGCCGGCTTGCTGCAAAACATTATCAAAATCAGGAATGTTAATAGAGCCGCCAAACATAAGATGTTCAAATAAGTGAGCAAATCCTGTTCTTTCAGGATCTTCGTCACGGGCACCAACATTGTACAACACATTTACACATGCCATTGGTGTTGATGTATCTCTGTGCACTATTACTTTAAGCCCGTTTGCTAATGTAAATCTTTCGAATTGTATCATCGTTCTGTAATTTATGCAGGCACATCAAAGTTACCTGCTTCTTTTTTGGCGGTATGAAATTCCGCAATTATTTCATTCACTATATCTTTTACAGGTTTTATTTCTTTTATTGCCGCTGCAATTTGTCCTATTTCCAATTCACCTTCCTGCATATCACCTTCAAACATACCTTGTTTTGCCCTTGCTCTGCCAAGTATTTTCTCCAATTCTTCAATTGATGCACCACGATCCTCAGCTGCTTGTACTTTTTTATAAAATTCATTTTTTATAACTCTTACCGGTACAAGTTTTTTTAACGTAAGCACTGTGTCTCCTTCCTGCAATTCAGTAACCCGCTTTTTAAAATTCGGATGCACGGAAGCTTCTTCTGATGCTACAAAGCGTGTACCAATCTGCACGCCATCAGCCCCAAGAGTCATGGCAGCAAGCATGGAGCGGCCACTTGCAATACCACCGGCAGCAATAAGCGGAATATTCACCACTTGTTTTACCATGGGTATAAGACACATAGTAGTAGTTTCTTCTCTCCCGTTGTGTCCCCCTGCTTCAAAGCCTTCAGCCACAATTGCATCTACACCGGCATCTTGTGCCTTTTGAGCAAACTTTACGCTGCCCACCACATGCACAACGGTTATTCCATGTTCTTTAAAATAGGGTGTCCACGCTTTGGGGTTGCCTGCTGAAACAAAAACAATCTTCACGCCCTCCTCAACAATTATCTTCATCACTTCTTCCAGGTCAGGGTAAAGTAATGGCACATTTACCCCAAAAGGTTTATCGGTTGCTTTTTTGCATTTTTGAATATGTTCGCGCAATACATCAGGATACATAGATGCTGCGCCTATAATACCAAGGCAACCATTATTTGATGCAGCTGATGCCAAGCGCCAGCCGCTGGTCCATAGCATACCGGCCTGCACTATTGGATACTTTATTTGAAAAAGCTGCGTTATTCTGTTCACAGAGTGCGAAGATATAGATAATGACACGATTTTTACTACATGAAAGAATCAAAAATTACAAACCCTCCCATACCCAAAAAATCTTACCTTTGGCAGTCTTTTTAAAATCCCATTTAAAATGAAAAATATCTTTAATAAAGCCGACGGGAATGAAATTCTGGAAAGGATTGAGAAATTAACTCCTGAGACTAAGGCATTATGGGGAAAAATGAATGTATCTCAGATGATGGCACACTGTGCAGGTGCAGCAAAACTGCCTACAGGCGAAATGCCAACAAAAGGTGCCGGATTTCCAATTAATATTCTCGGGCGTTTGTTAAAATCAAAAATATTGAACGCTCCTACATTTAGAAAGAACTCACCTACAGCACCGGAAATTAAAATTACTGATGAGCGTGACTTTCAGAAAGAAAAAGAAAATTTTAAAAATGCAGTTAAAAAACTTGTAGATAACGGAGAAACAATTGCAAAAAATACTCACCATCCGTTTTTTGGTAAAATGTCGCCTACCGAATGGGGTCGCATTAACTACATACATGCCGACCACCATTTAAGCCAATTCGGAGTTTAATTATTAACCCTCCCAGAAAATACAATGCGTAAATTATCGTTACTCTTATTATTAATTCTGGCTTCAGCAGTGGGTTTTGCCCAACAGAATTTTTTTGCCACAAACAAATATACTGTCAGCACTTTAGCAGGCGATACTACAGGTGGTACTGCGGGAGGTTATAGAAATGGAACTAATGATACTGCAATGTTTAATGCTCCTGCAGGAGTAGCTGTTGATAGCATGGGGAATGTTTACGTTGCTGATGCACTTAATAATAGAGTACGGAAAATTTCGGGCGGAATGACAGGCACATTGGCAGGTGATACTGCAGGCTTTAGAGATGGATCGGGCACCATGGCTCTTTTTAACCAGCCATTAGGAGTATGTACTGACAGGGCAGGCAATATTTATGTTGCAGATACTTATAACAATGCCATTCGAAAAATTTCTCCGGCAGGAGCGGTAACTACTATTAGTGGAAAAGGGCAGGATTCAGCCGGGTACAAAAATGGCCATGCAGACAGCGCGCTTTTTAATTTACCTACAGGTGTGGCAATAGATACTTCGGGCAACATTTATGTTGCAGATAATGGAAACAATGTAATTCGTGTGATATCGTCATTGGGAATAGTAAGTACTTTGGCAGGAAATGATACCTTAGGCTACCGTAATGGATTGAATGCTACAGCTGAGTTTTTTGGAGTAGGCGGCATTGCAGTTGATAATTCAGGGAATGTTTATGTAGCTGAATACGGGAATAATTCAGTAAGAAAAATAAGTAAGGGGTATGTTACTAATATTGCCGGGTATGATACAGTAGGAATGGATACAACAATTCTTAGTAATTATCCGGGATATGCAAATAATGATACAGCTAACAGGACCCGTTTTAACAACCCTACAGGTATTGTGGTTGATGATTCAGGCAGTGTTTTTGTAAGCGACGAATACAATAACGTGATAAGGGAAATCCGCAAAGACACTGTATTTACTTTTGCAGGCACACGTAAAGCCAATCCGGGTTATGTAAATGGAAATGATACGGTTGCCGAGTTTTATGCCCCAATTGGTATTGCACTTGATAAAAAAGGTAATTTTTATGTGGGCGATAACGGCAATAACTTAATACGCGAAATCTCTCCGCCCGCTCCACTTGGTATTGAACCTATTGCATTTAAAGAAACGAAAATGCTTGTTTATCCTAACCCTTGTAACGATAAAACATATATAGCTTCAGCTCCTTCGGGTATTGCTGAATTGCTTGATTTGACAGGAAGGGTGATATGGATAAATGAACATTTTAAGGCTCCTTATACACTTTCTACAGATAATATTTCTATAGGAGTTTACTTTCTCAAAGTGAGCAATCTGTCTCAAAGCGCTGTTTTAAAAATAGTAATAGCGCATTGATGATCAAATTCTTTATCTAATTTCAATTTTACTCTACCTTTGAGTTGAATTCAGGTTTGCCATGAACACGGATATAAATTTTGTAAAAGACTGGCTTCCCCCGCTTATAATATTTGCAAGTATTATAGTTGCGGGTATTATTCTACAACGGCTAATTATAGTTTATGTACATAAACTATCGGCAAAAAATAAGTGGAAAGCAGGTGTAGCGATAATACGCTCTCTGCGCGGAATGATAGTACTGATATCAATATTAGTTGGTATCAACTTAGGCCTCAGTAACTCTCCATTACCTATAAGTACATTGCATATTATTCAAAGATTGCATAATGCATTGGTTATGTTCATTATAACTTTTGTGGCAGCCCGCTTACTTACAGGCATGTTACGGGCATATATGCATCGTGGCGAGGATACAAGAAGTTCCCTTTCTTTAATTAATACCATTATAAATATTATCATTTATTCACTTGGTGGACTTATTATTCTGCAGGCACAGGGTATTTCTATTACACCCATTATTACAGCATTGGGTATTGGTGGCCTGGCAGTAGCATTGGCATTACAAGATACGCTGTCTAATCTTTTTGCAGGCATACAAATAACCCTGACACGAAACACGAAACCGGGTGATTATATAATTCTTAGCTCAGGTGAAGAAGGCACTGTGCGTGATATTACCTGGAGGAACACTATGCTATTAACCCAATCGAATAACATAGTTATAATACCCAATTCAAAACTTGCATCCACTGTTCTAACTAATTACTCATTACCTGAAGAGAGTTTATCGGTTTCGCTTAACATAGGTATAAGTTACGACAGTGATTTGGAAAAAGTAGAAAGAGTGACTCTAGACGTAACAAAAAAAATTCTGGAAGAATTTGAAATCCAAAATGGCGATCCTACTTTCAGATACAAGGAGTTTGGCAATGCAGCCATTAACTGTACTATTTCGTTTGCAGTACAGCATTTAACACGCCAATATGTAATTCGCCATACACTTATAAAGCGCCTTTATAAACGTTATAAAGAAGAAGGCATTGTCATACCTTTTCCTCCCATTAATACCGTATATTTAAAAAAGGAGAACTAAGCCATTGAGGCTATTATAAATACAAGTGCCTGGCAAGCGACACCAATTATATTACCAATATAAATATCGGCAGTTGCATGTGCCTTAAGTTTATAACGGGCAAGTCCAACTAAGCAAACTAATACAATAGCGCTAAATACTTGTGGCAATAAAAGTAACCGGGTATAATACATTAAGCCTATGACTGTACCCAATATGCCTCCTATACCAACAGCATGGAGGCTTACTTTGGTAAACAAATTTGCAATAAGTGTTACCACCATAGCAATATTTACACCCAGCATAAAATAGCTTATCGATTTTCCGTATGGTGGAATGTTATGAAAAACATAGTATGCAAGCATAAAGAATAATGCTGAAAATGCAATAAGTTGCTTCCTGTCATTATCGGTAGGATTGGTAAGGCTTGAAATTCCGCCCATTTTAAGTAGTACCAAACTGATTAAAAGCGGAAATACAGCCGTACACAGAAACACAATAGCAATTGACGGAAGCAATTGTGAAATATCAATGGTAAGATATATATACGGATCGCTAACAATTACAATAAATAATCCTAATGTTGGCATTAACACAGGGTGAAACAAATACGATATTGTTTTCCAGGTTTGGTTACCCATGTTTATGTCTTTTTATCCATTTCATTCCAAAATAAACAAAGCCAACCATTGCAATAACACAAAAAGGAAATTCTGAAAGCGCAATAAGACCGAATCCCTTGTTAACCTGAATACTTTGACGTAGGGTAAACCAAACACTGGGGAAAAGCATAAGCACAGCTAACATATATAGTACATCTTTCACCCAAACCCGTTCTGAGGTTGCTATAATTAATAACATAATAGCAACCAATGGAAGGATGCCGTATAAGAAAGCGGCAATACTATCTCCACCCATAATTATGCTTGTTATACGCATAATTACACTAACTACCATAGGCAGGGGTATTCTTTCACCCGAAGTAAATATTACCAGGTAAAGGATAATAGTACCTATAATAATCTGCCGCTGTTTTACCGCGCTTTGCATTTTATGCCAGTCTGTTTTTAAAAATCATCATACTTGTTTTCTCATTCTGGCAATTGGTAATTCTAGTTGTTCACGATACTTTGCAACTGTCCTGCGTGCTACCTTATACCCTCTTTCTTCCAATAATGTTACAATAGCTTCATCATTCAGTGGATTTCTTTTGTCTTCATTATCAATAAACTCTTTCAAAATGTTTTTTACTTCTTTTATAGAAACTTCTTCCCCGCCTTCTTTATGAAAAGCTTCAGAGAACAGGTTTTTAAGAAATATTGTTCCAAATGCTGTTTGCGCATACTTGCTGTTAACTACCCTCGATATAGTCGAAATATCAAGTTTTGTAGCTTTGGCAATATCTTTCAAAAGCATTGGTTTCAGTTTACCTTCGTCGCCGTCTAAAAAATATTCTTTCTGGTATTCTAAAATGGCGTGCATTACTGCAAATAAGGTCTCTTCCCGTTGCTTCAGCGCACCTATAAAATCCCGCGCGGCCTCAATCCGCTGGCGTGCAAAAGAAGCAGCTTCACGTTGCAATCTATCCTTACCGGTTTTATTGCTACCCATTTCCTCATAAACAGGGCTTAGTCGCAGTTTTGTAGAATTCTTATTATTCAATAATAATTCCAACTTACCACTCCAATTATTTATAATAAAATCAGGGATTACCTGGTTAGCACTTTCAGTGCCATCAGAATATGTAAGTCCTGGTTTAGGGTTTAATTTTACTATTTCAACAATTGCATTTTTCAATTCTGTATCACTTATATGTATAATCTCCTTCAACTTCTCATAGTTCTTTTTCGAGAATTCATCAAAAGCTTTTTCTAATATCTCAATAGCTATATCAACAGAAGCATTTTTATGTACCTTTCTTTTTAACTGAAGCAATAAGCATTCCTGCAAACTTCTTGCTCCTACTCCAACAGGATCTAATTGCTGAATTGCCTCTAAAATTGGGATTAATTCATTCTCATCGGTAAGTATGTTCTGCAAAAAAGTAATGTCATTAGCTATAGAATAAAGGTCGCGGCGCAAATAGCCATCATCATCAATATTACCAATAATGTAGTCAGCAAGCATTATTTGCCGCTCATTCAAATTGCGCAGACCTAATTGAGTCGAAAGAGAATCCTGGAAAGAGGTAGAAGAAACAATTGGCATTTCTCTGTTCTCATCATCGGGTGAAGTATTATTTACCGACACTTTATAAGCGGGCACGTACTCATCACTCTCCTCCATAAAATCGGCTGCATCAAAGTCATCACCTTCATCACCTCTTTGTTCAGCATCGTCACCAACCCCCGTATCTTGCTCATCCTTGGCTTCCCATTCTGTTTCGGCCGCTTCTTCCAGTGCAGGATTATTCTCAATTTCTTCTTTTATTCGCTGCTCTATGGATGCTACAGGTAACTGCACTAGCTTCTGCACCAGTATTTGCTGGGGAGTAAGTTTTAGCTGTTGTTTCTGTTGTAGCGTTTGCTTTAGCATAGTAAATTCTTACCTAAGTAGATCTCCAAGTCCAAATTTACTTAAAACTCGGCATTCTTAGGAGTACGAGGGAAAGCAATAACATCACGTATATTGCTCATGCCGGTAACAAACAATATAAGGCGCTCTAAGCCAAGCCCAAAACCTGAGTGAGGGGCTGTTCCGAATTTCCTCGTTTCCAAGTACCACCACATTTCTTTTTCGGGAATGTGCATTTCTCTCATGCGTTTAAGAAGTTTATCATAATCTTCTTCACGTTGCGAGCCGCCTATTATCTCGCCTACATATGGGAACAATACATCCATGGCCCTAACAGTTTTCCCATCGTCATTCAACTTCATGTAAAAAGCCTTAATATCTTTAGGGTATCCCGTAAGTATAACAGGGCGTTTAAAATGTTCCACAAGGAAATTTTCATGCTCCTTTTGAAGATCAACACCCCATTCAACAGCAAACTCAAACTTCTTGCCCGAAGATTTAAGTACTTCTATAGCGTCAGTATAGGTCATACGCTGAAACTTATTATTAACTACAATATCAAGTTTCTTTAGCAATTCCTTATCATACATATTATTCAGGAACTCAAGATCATCTTTACAATGTTCCAAAGCATATTTCACCAAATACTTTAACATATCCTCTGCTACGTCCATGTTATCGTTAATATCATGGAATGCCATTTCGGGCTCAATCATCCAAAACTCAGCAGCATGGCGCGGGGTATTTGAGTTTTCAGCCCTGAAGGTCGGTCCAAAAGTGTATATTTTAGATAACGCAAGTGCAGCCAGTTCACCTTCTAATTGACCTGATACTGTGAGGTTTGTCTCTTTACCAAAAAAATCTTCCTTATAATCAATAGTACCATCAGGATTCTTGGGCGGGTTATTCATATCCAACGTTGTTACCCTGAACATTTGACCTGCTCCTTCAGCATCGGAACCGGTAATAATGGGCGTATGTATGTTGTAAAAGCCACGATCGTTAAAAAACTTATGTATACCATAGGTCATAGCATGACGCACACGGAACACTGCACCAAACGTATTGGTGCGAGGCCTTAAATGGGCAATTTCACGTAAATACTCCAATGACATACCTTGCTTTTGCAGTGGGTACGCCTCATCAAATGCTCCGTATATTTCTATTTCTTTAGCTATAACCTCTACTGTTTGCCCTTTGCCTTGCGATTGCACAAGCTCTCCATTAACGCAAATACACGCGCCAATATTGATTTTCTTCATAGTGTCCTCTGAAAACGCAGTAAGATTCACCACTACCTGTATATTTTTAATGGTTGAGCCATCGTTAATAGGCAAAAACGCCACTTCCTTACTTCCGCGTTTGCTGCGCACCCAGCCTTTCACCTCTACCTTACTTCCATAGTCGGTAGAACTTAATAGTTCTTTTACTGTTTTAATTATCATATTATAAGTTTAAAGTAATCAGGGATTTTGTCCGTCTTCAATCAAATCAGGGGCAAAAGTAATTGGTTTTTGCCCATCTAGAAGGCTTAAAAAAGATAATAAACGCAAAAATGCTCAGAAAACTTTTGAAACAAAAAAAGTTTTATTAGTTTTGCGCCCCGATTAAAGAAATGAAAGTACAGCAACAAATATTAAAAGGCGCAGAGGAACTCTTCTTCCGGTATGGGTTAAAGAGTATAACTATGGACGATATTGCCAGGCACCTGGGTATGTCGAAACGTACTATTTATGAGAACTACCCCACCAAAGACAGTATTATAAGTGCTTTACTTACAGCACATCGCGAGAACACCATTACTGATATAGAGTCTCATCGCAAATCAGCAAAAAATGCAATAGAAGAAATCATATTAACCATGCAACATTTAAAAAGCATGTCAGATATGATGAATCCCCGTTTATTGTTCGAACTAAAGAAATTTCACCCGAAAGTGTGGGGTGAATTTCTTGATATGAAGCAGAACATAA
>JABCZW010000054.1 GCA_013289475.1 Bacteroidota bacterium | reverse complement strand
GGCTTGTATATGTACTTGGCGTGCTAAGGCTATAAGCAGTAGATCCTGTATAACCGCCTGATTCATATCCCAAAAAAACATTACCAGCGCCTAATTCGTTAAACCCCACATTATAACCCATCATAACATTGCTGTCGCTTGTTTGTCCCCAAAAATCAGAATGTGCACCATAATAAGAATTTTCACTGCCACTAGTATTATGTCCTCCAGCTCGCTTACCGTAAAACTCATTTTGAGCACCAGATGTATTTAAATACCCTGCTAAATAACCTGTAAAAGTATTATAGCCGCCTGGTGCACCAGAAGCGGAAGTATTCGTTGTTGAATACCCTGCTTCATAACCTATAAATGTATTTTCTTCGGCATTTTCCAGGCTATAACCTGCTGAAAATCCGAGACACGTATTACGTCTTCCTGCAAATATCTTAGTGCCTGCATTTGCCCCTACAAATACATTTGCAAAAGCCTCATTTGGTGCACCTGTGGCACTAAGGCCCGCCCCTGAGCCTATGTAAGTATTAGACTGATATAATATGCCGCTGCCACCTGCTCCACTATTCATGCCTGCTAAATAGCCTATAAAAGTATTACTATCACCATAATTATTTTGACCACTTTGATATCCGTTGAATGTGTTTTGATCACCGGCACTGGATCGCCCAGCATTTCCACCCAATGATGAATTATAATTGCCATTGATTCCGGCATTTACCCCAACTGCAATATTTGTAATATTACCATCATGCCATAATACCATATTACCACCAATACGGTAACCAACTGCATCAGGCGTGCCACAATTAGGGCAACTGATGTTAATATCCTGAAGGGTACTATGAGTAGGGTCGCAATAAATATCAAACATATACCCGGGTAATTTTGTACCTCCATTAAAATAATTGTTTAAACCAAAACTCAACAGGTATGTACGGGAAGATGTGCCACCCAATATTTGTTCTGTGTTTGTACCAGACCATATTTCATCTCGGGTTGGTATACTAAATGCAGGCCAAATAGAAGTCTGAGCCGAAATTTTATTTACAAGTAAGAATGAATTTCCAAATACTATCAGCATTGCAAAGAATGTAATTTTTGTTTTCATGGCAGGTTTAGTTGGTAATGATTAGTTTTTTATGGATTATTTGATCGTTGAATTCTATGGAAAGAATATAAGTGCCATCAGGAAGGTTATCTCTTTTCAAACTATAATTGCTGCCCATTTTCTTTATAGTCATTTCTATTTCCCTACCTTCTATATCATATAATTTTAATGATTGTGGAACATAACTATAATTGTCTGCTATAAAAATGATGCAGTTTTCAGAGAAAGGATTAGGATAGACATTGATATAGGTTGCATAAGCTTGAAGCTCATTTATTCCGGTTGTACTATCCGCTAGAAACTTATACATAGTAGTTGTTCCTATAAATGAGGTATCATAAATGCCTAATCCTAAATACCCTGTATCTCCAACTGCAAATGCGGAACAAACACATCTTTTGCCTCCAATAAAGTTTGCTTCCTGTGTCCAGGTATCGGTAATGGTATTGTATTGCCAAAAACTTGTAAAGCCTCTGACGGGAAAATAGGATTCACCTGTTCCAACATAAATATTATTACCAATTACAAAACCACTTGCAGTTGCAAGTGAGTCTGTTAGGTTGCTACTTTTCTGTGTCCACGAATCTGTAGTTGTGTCATATTTCCACATATCATTTGCTGTTATATAATTAAACGCTCCATCACTATCTGCTCCAAAGCATATATACCCATTTCCGCCAACAGCAAAGCCAGATGCGGCATACCTTGCTATTCCTCCAAAATCATTTTTTCGTGTCCATGTGTCGGCGATAGTATCATATTCCCAAAAATCTTTTAATACATTATTAAAAAGGGTATCATACCCTGTCCCCATATATCCTTTATTGCCTATAGCAAACCCAACAGCACTATATCTTGACAGACCCGGGAAGTTCTTTTTTTGAGCCCATTTATCGGTAATAGAATTATATTGCCAGCATTCTGTTTGTAAGTCATTACCCGAATTATTTTCGGCTCCACAAACAACATAAGCGCAATTGCCAATTACAAATGTAGTGGGGCAAATTCTTGCCCTTCCCGGGAAATCAGCTTTCCTTGTCCATGAATTATTTGAGGGATTAAATTGCCAGAAATCGGTAAAAAATTTCCATTTCCCCATAAGCTTTCCACCTAAACCTGCATAGCCATAATTGCCAATAGAAAAGCCAACACCATAACCTCTTGCAGAATCAGGTAAGTTTGCACGAGGAGACCATTTGCTTTGAGCACTTAAAGTGAAAAACGAAAAGTGAAAAACGGAAAATATAAATAGTGCTTTTTTCATAACCCTGTAGTTTAGTAATTACCCTAAACTTACGAAAAATAAATTGTTGCGACTAATTGAGCGGTGGTAAAGTATAAAAGAAGAACATACGCCCAACTACGTAAAAATACGTAGTGCGCCTACGTAATTTTACGTAGTGAAGACTTAAAATACCTATTAAATATAGTGATACAGGGGCAGCTTAGCGGGTACGGGGGAAAATGGAAGTTGAGTAGTGGCTAATAAACAAAATCCAATAAAGATTGAGAGAGGATTTAAGCGGAGCTTAACTGGCTATTTGGCCCACTAAGCGCAGCTTAGCGGGTACGGGGTCTCTGCTTACGGGGGCAATACCATTGCCGCCATTGCAGCTAAATTTGTAATTCTCATGGGTGGGAAGATTAAGAGTGTTAGTTATTTGTAATTATTAGTTTTTTATTTATTGTTTGATCATTTATTTGAATGGTCAATAGATATACGCCCTCAGATAAATCACCTCTATCTATTTTGTAAATATTACCTGAGTGCGTGATTTGTGTATTTACTTTTCTACCCTGTATATCATATAAAGTAAATACCGGGTTAATTCCGTTATCATCATTTATAGTAATGCAACATGAACTTACAAATGGGTTAGGATAGATGGTTATTCTCATTTCATTACCGGGCAATTCATTTAATGCACTAAGGGTATCCGGGTAAAATTTATGAAAATCGCTATAAAGTATTGCATTATTGTCTGTCCCAAATCCCATATAGCCACTATCTCCAACTGCAAAGGCAGAACAATCGCCTCTTGGTGCACCGGGGAATTTTGCCTCCTGGTTCCATGTATCTGTTAGGGTATTATACCTCCAAAAGAACTGGTAACATTTTGAAGAGGAATCTTGCCCCGTACCCACATAAATATTGTTGCCTATCACAAATCCGGCAACACCATATAAACCAACTCCTGAAGGATAGCTGCTTTTTTGTGTCCACATATCAAGTATCGTATCATATTGCCACATATCACGCGTCCAGCCTATAACATTGTCTTCCCCAAAACATAAATATCCATTATTTCCAACTGCAAAAGCACTTGCTTCCTCTCTTACAGAACCACCAAAATCGTTTTTGCGTTTCCATGCATCAGCGGTAGTATCATATTCCCATATATCTTTAAAATATGTCATTGTATGAACATCATAGCCCATACCAATAAAGCCTTTATTACCAATGGCAAAGCCAATATCATAAGCACGTGCAGTGCCGGTAAAATTTGCTTTTTGCGTCCATTTATCACTATTTGCATCATATTCCCAACATTCTGTCAGGGAATTAAAGTTGCTATCCGTTCCGGTTACTACATAAGCTTTATGGCCAATAACAAATGTTGCCGGGCAAACTCTTATCAAACCGGGGAAATCAGCTTTTTTTGCCCAGGTATTGTTTGAAGGATTGAACTGCCAAAAATCATTATATGAATTTGTGCCATCGTATCCTAAGCCACGATACCCATAACTTCCAATAGCAAAACTGATATTATATGCTCGCTGAGTACCCGGAAAACTTGCTTTTTTAGTCCAAAGACCTTGCGCACTTAAAGTGAAAAGTGAAAAGTGAAAAATATAAGGAATAGTTTCTTCATCAGGAAATTATTATCTTCTTGCAGAAAATAGACTTTGAATTTGTTATTTTTAATAAATAAACGCCAGAAGGCTCAAGGCCTAAATCAATTGAGAATTGAGAACCAAAAACTAAAAATTGAGAATATATTTTTTCTCCTAAGACATTATATACTTCTACTGTTAATTTCTCATTCCTAATTCAATATTGAATTTTCCATTACTCGGGTTAGGGAAAATTCTTATAGATGTTTTAATAGTTGATATTTCATTTATACTGGTAAGTGTATCAGGATAAAACTTATAAAAGTCGTTGTAATAATTTGGAACACTATCGACTCCAAAGCCTAAATAACCACTATCTGCTATTGCAAAACTCGCGCAACTGTTAGCTCGCCCGTTGCCAGCAAAATTTGCTTCTCTGGTCCAAACATCAGTCAAAGTATTATATTTCCAAAACCTCCGTTCATATGGACTACCGGAATTAACACCAGTACCAACATATATATTATTATTAATTACAAATCCATTTGCTCCATAGTAACCAGAATCAGGGTTATTGGTTTTTCTTGTCCAAGAATTACTGCCAGTATCGTATACCCATATGTCACGTTCAATGGCATTTATGGTATCATTTCCAAAACAAACATATCCTTTATTTCCTATACAAAAACCACAAGTACCTCCTCTCGCACTACCACCAAAATCAGTTTTTCTTGTCCATGTGTCACTCGCCGTATCATATTCCCAGAAGTCTTTATAATAATCTATACCATTTCGATTACCAGTACCTAAAAACCCTTTACCACCAATTGAAAAGCCAAAAGCCCAAGTGCGGGCGGCACCAGGAAAGTTGTTTTTTTGTATCCATATATTTGTGTTCACATCATAGACCCAGCATTCGGTATAGAAATTATTTCCGGTACTATCTTCTCCAGTTACCACATAAGCTTTATGCCCAATAACAAAGGTTGCTGGGCTAATTCTTGCTGAACCGGGAAAATCAGCCTTTCGAGTCCAGGAATTGATTGAAGGATTGAATTGCCAAAGATCATGATAGCTATAAACACTACCAATACCTAACCCAACATATCCAAAGTTTCCAACAGAAAAACTAATTCCATCATACCTGCCTGCCATTGGTAAACTTGCTTTTTTAGTCCATAACCCCTGTGCGTTAATATCGATAGATGAAGAACTATAAACTATAAATAATATGGAAAGGAGTTTTTTCAAAGCGGTAAGTATATATAAACGAATATAAGCTTTACATATTAAATTAAAAAGCATTTAATATGAAATATTTATCAGCTACGTAAATTTACGTAGAGACAACAAAAAAGCCCTGCCCCGAGTATTCGGGGCGGGGCTTTCCCTTTATAATTAAAAAACTTATCCTTAATTAATTGCAACTTTTACAACACGTTGGTATTCGTCGTTGCCGAGGCGTACAAAATAAACTCCCTTAGCAAGAGATGAAACATTGAATGTGGTTTCAATTTCTCCTGATGATGTGTTCATAGGTTTACTTGTTATACGTTTACCTTCAATGTCGAACAGTTCAACATAAATGTTATCGTTAGCAGGTAATTTTACACCTTTTACATTCAGCATATTACCGCTTTGGTAAGCGCTCAATTCAGCCTGTATGGTTGGTGTAGATTCTATACCCGTTGAAACGCACTTAGGCACCTGGAAAGAATATATGCGACTGGTAACGGCGCTGCCGCCAATACTGCTATTGGCATACATGCTGGTACCCCAAAAGGTAATACCATCGGTAGGGTCAACCGAAAGGTGAGAATAATCGCCCCAGCGGTTTGAAGTATTAGCGGTTGTGTTACCGCTTACAGCGGTTCCTTCGGCCAATGTCATAGTGCCTAAGGGGTCACAGGAATTACGGCCTGTATAACGTATACCCGGATAAACTGAAGTATGAGCACTCACTGAATACTGTAATCCAATGCTGCCATTCTGGTCCATAGCTATAGCAGGTACCCAGCGACTAACTCCGTCGTTAGGTGCATAGGTTCCTTGCTGGTAAATGCTCCAGCTTTTGCTTGTGGTATCCTGGCGTAGTTCATACCATCTTACACCGGCAATAGTGCTATGGGTTGTTGCGTCGGTGCCCGCTGTTACCACATTACACATTACAGCAGAGTTGTAAGTTCCCCACCTCATGTATGGTATGCGGTAAGAGAAGAATCCATCGCTCACGTCAAGGTCGGCATTGGCTCCTGGTTGGTCAATATCATGACGATAGTTAGATTGATCGGCCGGGAAGTAAGAATTGAAGGCCGTTGTAGTAAGTGTTTGTTTTAGTGTTATAGTACCCGATTTGGTTTTCCAGTTGGCCTGTACTGCAAAAACACGTATGGCATTTGTAGTTGCACAACTGCTACCCCAATTTGGGTCCTGAAAATCGAAGAGATAATTAGGATAACCGTAAGGAGGTAAGGTTCCATCGGCATACAATGTTTGCGGGCAATAAAAGCCACCACCGCAATTATTGTCGAAAGGATTAAATGTATAAGGTATTGCAATATAGCCCGCAGTCTTTAAGCCTTTAAGCATACTGGTGCGGTCATATACTATTACATAGTCGTTAGGGGTGCAGTTGCAGGTTTGGTAATACCCATCGCTCCAGATAGAATATTTTGGATAGTCGGATGTTTCCGAATTATCGTAACAGAAATAATACATATAATATTTACCGGTAGGGTCGTTGGTTTGCGAAACAGCAAACATCATGGTATCAATATTACCACCATTACCTTGCTGAAACTCGGTGAGTATCCAACGGTCGGCAAACTTATCGTACATGGTAACGGGGTCGCCGTCATCGCCGGTAAAACCACCAAACAAAGCAGCAAGATCAGTTGCTTTAAGTTTCGTTGTTCCGTTCTTGTTCCAAACTGCATATTCCGAATTAATGGTTTGCACATAATAGTTTGAACCAATCATACCATTTGGGTCGAGTGGCACGTAGCCCTGCCCTGCAATTCCATCAAAAGTTACCAGAGGGGCATCGTTGTGGACAGTACCTTCTTCGGCCTGCAATGCACCATCGGTAGTACAAGCATAGGGGTTAAATGTTGTAGATGCAACTGGCCTTCTGTGGGCTCCATCGTCACCGGCCAATTGTGGGGTCTCGAAACGCTTTGGAGCAGGGTATTCCTGCGATAGTTTCCATAGCGGTTCAGTTTCTCTGAATCGTACGCATTGCTTGTAGTGTGAACCGTCGGCATTGCGCACTTCAGTTTGGGCAAACAGCAATGTCGATGTGAACATTGCTGCGCCTAGCATAATAATGTTTTTCATAGATTAGGGAGATTAATTAAAGTAAAAGTACGAAATAATGACCCGATTTCCAAATTTATGGAGCACTTTTTCACCCCCTGAAAAGATGATTTTTGTCAATTTCCTTTAAACCCCTTGAAAATAAAGGCTTTTACCTAAACCGATTTACTTAAGGCTTTCATGTATATTAGTAAAAGTGGCTCTGCCACCTGTTATAACATGGTAATGTGGTAGTTAGATACCACAAGTGCAATAATTGCCAACCCGGCCAGTATGCGGTAAATACCAAAGGCCCTGAAGCCATGCTTGGTTAAAAAGGTAATAAAGGTTTTAACCGCTATTAAAGCTACCACAAAAGCAACCGCATTGCCTATTAATAAAAGGGTAATACCATGCTCAGGCAAGCCCGGCCCCTCGCCTTTTTTAAACTTATGCCAGTATTCGAATAGCTTCCAGCCGGTGGCAGCAAACATAGTAGGTACTGCCAGAAAAAAGGAGAACTCCACAGCATTTTTACGGTTAAGCTTTTGAGCCAATCCACCAATAATAGTTACCGCCGAACGGGATATGCCGGGTATAATGATTGATATGGTTTGAAAGAAGCCGATTTTAAGCGCCATGGGGTATGTAACTTCTTTGTCCTCAGAGTTTTCTGTTTTGGTAAACCAATTATCGACGAACAAAAGCACTATACCGCCACCCAATATACTGCAGCCTACCACAAGCGGGTAGCCCAGTATTTTGTCTATCATTTTACTGAATACCAGGCCAAGTACGGCGGCAGGTAAAAATGCGACGAACAGTTTTTTATAGAAGGTCCAGGTTTGCAGGAAGCGCTTCCAGTACAGGGCCACTACTGATAAGATAGCACCCAATTGTATGGCTACGGTAAAGAGTTTGGTGAAGGGATCATCGGCAATACCCATTACCGAAGAGGCCACAACCATGTGCCCGGTAGATGAAATTGGAAGAAATTCGGTAATTCCCTCGATAATACCCAAAATAATGGCCTGAAGTATAGACATACGTGCGTTATTTGTTATCGGGGAGCAAAGCTAACAATAAGTGTTTATTGCTGCATAAACTCTATGGCCTCGATAACCAGATAGCACGTATAACACAGCAGTAGCGCGGCGTACACGAAAAGACCTATTAATTGTTTTGTCTTCATTTGCTATGGGCGTTTAACCAGATACGACAAAGATAGTTTATTATACGACTAAAACCAAGGGTGTTGGTTTAACGGGTTATGAACATTTTTTTGAACATTTCTACTAAAACGCCCGGAATTACGTTTTTATTGTATGCAATTATTCGTTTAACTTTGCACAAACACTACCCCATTTATGAGGCGCTTATTACTTATACTCCCTTTACTGATAATAGTTTCAACAGCTAATGCCCAGCGGTTCAGGGTTGGGTTTATGGCTGGTGTAACCATAAACGATGTTAGCGGTGCCGACCTAGTTGATGCCGACAACGACTTTAAAAAGCCCGGCTTTACTATTGGAGGGCTGGTAAACAGCAAAATTGGCAATACCACCCAACTGCAAATGGAGATTGCTTTTATAGAAAGGGGCAGCGCTGTATTACCCGATTCTACCAATAATAACCTGTATTATAACCTAAACCTTAATTATATTGATGTTTCGGTTTTAATAAGGCAGCCTGTGCACCTTGCCATTAATAAAAAAATGAGTGACAAATACGGGCTTTTGATAGGCGGTACCTATGGTACGCTTATAAGTTATTCTTATACCGTTCAAAGCAACCCCATGCCCATTGACCTTAATAATTTTGATGCCAGCGCTTTTATTGGTTTTTATTACAATTTTACCCCAAAGTTTTTTATCGATCTGCGTTATAGCAACTCAATTATCCCGGCCATTAAACGCGATGCCAGCACATCTACCTTTTACCCTTATTTCAATTCCTGGAACCGGGGTGATAATATGTCGTTCGAAATAAGGCTTGGCTTTATTTTTGGTACTTCGAGCGATATTGGCGGAAGCCAACCTGCTGCACCGGCCCCTGCCGGCGGTAATTAAGTTATACATTATTTAATTTTTGGGCGAACGAGAATTTATATCGGCATTAAAAGAAGGAAACGCTTCTGCCTATAAAGAATTAGTCAGCCAGTATAGCGGCAAGGTATTCAATACATCCATTGGCATATTACAAAATGCTGAAGATGCCGAAGACATTACACAGGAAGTTTTTATTGAAGTATTTAAATCGGTGCATGCCTTTAAAGGTGAATCGAAACTATCGACCTGGATATACAGGATAACGGTAATTAAAGCGCTGGAGTTTTTACGAAAAAAGAAACGCAAGAAACGTTTTGCCATTGTGCAAAGCCTTTTTGGCATGGAAAGCGTTTTGCCCGAAACCGATATGCCGCACTTTTACCACCCTGGTGTGCAACTTGAAAATAAAGAACGCTCGGCTATTTTATTTAAAGCCATCGAACAGTTGGTAGATAAGCAGAAGACTGCCTTTATATTACACAAAGTTGAAGGATTGAGTTATGCCGAAGTTGCCGAAATAATGAAAACTACAGTGCCATCGGTAGAATCTTTACTATTCAGGGCTAAGCAGAACCTGCAAAAATTACTGGCAGATTATTATAACACACATCATAAGTAGCCGCAAGTTTTTAAAACAACCAACATCTAAATGATATGGACACGAAAGAAAAAGAAGTAAAGCAAACCCTGGAAAGCATCGACGGAATAAGTCCTGCCAATGCCAATCCTTTTCTTTACGACAAGATAATGCACCGCATGCAGAGTGCAAAACAGGTAAGTATATTAAGGCCGGTAGTTATTGGCTGGGGCACTGCTTTAATTGTATTGCTTGTAGGCATTAATGTTTTTAGCCTCGCACATTACAGTAAAAAGAGCCAGCAGGTTGAAGCAAGGTCAGCGTTCAGCAGCGAATATTTTTCTTACATAACTAATTACTGAGAAAAATGGAGAACGCACGTTTCTTAAAGATCAGCATAATTATTTTGCTCCTTATTAATATAGGTACACTATCGTATTTATGGATGGGCAAACAACAAGTGCCGCCACAAGGCGGGCCACACGGAGGACCGGATGTATTTACTTTCCTCTGTAACGAATTAAAGCTCGATGACCAGCAGGTTCGGCAATATGAGGAATTGCGCGACGAGCATCATCAGTCGGTGGAGAATATACAGCATCATTCAAGGCAGTTACGGGAACAGTTTTTCGATATGCTGCATTCAAATACTGATTCATCTACTGTGAAAAAAATATCAGATTCAATTGCAGCTACACAAGAACAAATTGAATTGGTTACTTTTTACCATTTCAAAAAAGTGAGAAACATTTTACGTCCCGACCAGCAAAAGCGCTTTGATGAGGTAATTCAGGAAGCAACAAGAATGATGGCTCCGGGCCCTCCTCCACCCCACCCGAGATAATTTTTGCATATACCCGCAAGTTTTTAAATCAACACGCATCAAAAGAGATATAAACCAACAACAACATGAAGAAACTACTTATCGGATTCGCACTTTTCACTTTTAGTTTTTCACTTTCAACTTTAAAAGCACAGGGTATACCCGTAATTTCCTCGTGGATGGTAAACACCACCGGGCTTACCGGCTACAGTGGCATAACCGCAAATGTGCAGACCGACCAGTTCGACAGTAATAACGTGTACATAAGTTGCAGCGATATACCCAGCTATAGTATTGGCCCCTGGCCCGGCGACCCTAACATACCTAAAAACCAAAACTTTGTTTTTAAAATCACCCGTACTCCTGTGCAAAATACCGGCACGCTCGATTCAGTCGGGCTGGGACAGATATGCCTCTTTAGCGATGGAGTTGTAGGATATAGTTCAAGTGATGCCATGACCTATAACAACGACGGTGTATGGCACCGTAACGCATATTATTTCGAAGGCAGCAGTTTCGATGCCTGCCTTGGCCACCCCGACCCTAATAGCGCTTACCACCAACACGTAAACCCTAAATGCTTGTATAATGATCAGGATAGTACACAACACTCCCCGCTTATTGGTTATGCCTTCGATGGCTTTCCTGTTTACGGTGCTTACGGTTATTCAAACCCTACCAATGCATCAAGCAGCATTAAACGCATGACACCATCTTACCAGGCAAGAACTAAAATGGTTAATCGTGATACTTTGCCGAACGGAACTATACTGGCTTCTGCTAAATATGGACCAGCAGTTAGTGCAAGTTACCCATTGGGCGATTTTATGGAAGACTATACTTATGTTGCAAGCTCAGGCGACCTTGATGACCATAACGGCAGGTTTTGTGTAACACCCGAATACCCAAGTGGCATCTATGCATATTTTGTAACTATCGATTCAAAGCAAAACCCCGTGTTCCCTTACATACTTGGTTATACCTATTACGGAACTGTGCAGGCAGGCAACACTCCACCGACAGGTGGGCATAACACAATTCCATCGGGTACAAAAGTATATACGCCAACAGGAATTAACGAAGTGAACCAGGGCATTAAATTTCAATTTGAACCAAACCCTGTAATTGATATTGCCTACATATACCTGGACCCTGCAAGCGAAAACAATATTACTGCAACACTTTATAACCCCGAAGGACAATTATTAAATACATATACCAACTGGCGTCCGGGCACTAATTACAAACTCGATATGAGCACCTACCCTACCGGTATTTACTTATTGCATTTGCAAACTGAAAATACAAGTGTGGTAAAGAAGATTGTTAAGGTGAAGTAAAGCGAGGAGTTAGTTTTGATTATCTTCCCTTCGGTATATCTCTGTTGACCTACTCACACAAGGACACCAAGTGCCGGCCTCAATAGTAAGGTATTTATCAAAAACTGAAATAATTTGCACTTCGTTAAAATTATCCAAGTTATTGTCACTCAAATTGGTATCATTATCGTAGTGCATAATAATAGCATACCCCTTAAAGACTGTATTATTTCCTCTCTCATCTACATAAACTATTTTATAATTATGCTTCTCTATAACAATGTGTAGGGTAGTATCCGGCTTATCATATTTATGCTTAGCAACCTCCTCGCTGTCCATGGGTTCTAAATGATAATATTCACTCGGTCTCCACTTAGTAGTTGTAACAATAGAATCTTTATATACTTTATGCTCAACTATGGATGAGCCAATCATCCCAATCATTCTAAAACTTGAATCTATCCAAGTCCCGATAAGTTTGTTTCGTATTATCTCTGAACTATCATATTGGTTTGCATAATCTTCTTCCCAATTACCTTGCACCCATTTATGAATTAACAATTTATTAGACTTACTAATGCTACTATTTTCTGAATCGTTCTCATCGTAATTTTTAGTCTCACCAGCTACTCCATTAATATAAATAGTTTCCGATTTTATTTTACCATCTTCATAATATTTTCTCACATCACCATTTATATAACTATTATGTATACTACTATTTATAAACTCAGCGGTGTCAGGCGTTTCTGACATAATACTTCCATTCTCATAATATTCTTTATTTATGCCATTAGGGTATCCCAAAGTAATAGGGCATTCTTGTTTTATATTACCACTCTCGTAATACCATTTATGTATTCCATTTACCAATTGATTGTCTATATATGGTATTTCCTCTTTCAAAACTCCATTTTCATAATATCTCTTTGCAATACCTTTTTCTTTACTATTAACATAAGGGTCCTCACTCATTAGTTTACCATTTTCATAATATTCCTTCCTAACTCCATTTATATTTCCATTAGTAAATGGCATCTCTATATGTAGCGCTCCATTTTCGTAATAGAATTTTTCCACACCAACTTCTTTACCATTAAGGTATATTCTTTCACCATTAAGCTTTCCATCCTCATAATAATTCTTCTCAACTCCATTTTCCCTGCCATCTTTAAATGGCAAAATAAATTTCAATGTTCCATTTTCATAATAACCTTTTTCAACTCCAACTCTTTTATCATTTACATACATACATTCAGTAGATATTATTCCGTCAATAAATATTATTCCCTTCTCAGACATTCTTTGACTTGAACAAAATCCTTTTTCCAATCCATTTTTCAACCCATTAACATAGGGTGTTTCATGCTCTAACACAAACCTCATGTTATTATTCCAATAAAATCTCACCATCCCGCTTGGCCTTCCATGTTTATAAATAGTAAGATAGTAACCTATAGTATCTTTTCTTCCAGGTGCTACTTCTCTAACTAAATACTCCACCCACTTCCCTTCCTTTAAACTATCCTTATACCTATTCTGAGCCGAATCTTTATTAGTAAAACCGCTCTGTTCCATATTAAATTGTGTCAGTGAAATCTTATTCCCCTGTTCATCATAAAACTTCATTGCCCCTTTAACACCCAAGGCATAATCGGTTTCATTCTTTAGCTTGCCGTTTTCATAATACCATTTAAACTTACCATCGGGTTTATCGCCCATGTAAGAGAACTCGCTTTGCAGTTTACCATTTGGATAATAGTTAAAGAATATAGCTCGTGGGTCTTTTTTACCGGGTATTTCTATAGCTTCAAATTGCAACCTACCGCCTTTGGCATATTCTCGTTGTATTCCGTAAGGCTTATCAGCCTTATAGATGGTCAGGTAGTAAGATGAGGCACTGGTATCGGTGGTAACTTCCCCCGTATCGCCAATATATTCAACCCACCTGCCTTCTTTTAAACCGTTTACCAATAAGTTTTTAGCAGAGTCTTTGTTCGTAAATCCGCTATCAACAGCAATGGGTTTCTGCCCAAAAGCGGTAAGAGAAAAAAGAAAGGATATTGACAGAACTAACAATACCCTCATGACTTATCACATTTTATTCCCATTTTCATCATAGCTGATTGCCGATACAATTTTACCCTTTTTATAGGTAGTCTCATTTTTTATTTTTCCACTTTCATAATATTCCTTCGCCACACCCACCATTTTATCATTCACAAA
>JABCZW010000053.1 GCA_013289475.1 Bacteroidota bacterium | reverse complement strand
TCCATAATATGGACAAACTTGCCATACCCGTCATATACTTCAATGCTATCGACAAATGTTACTCTCTCTCTTTTTAGTTGTTCCACAAGTTCAACCAAATTATCCACCCTGTAATTGATCATAAAATCCTTTGTTGAGGGAGCAAAATACTTTGTGCTGTCAGAAAACGGGGCCCATTGCAGGGAAGCTTTTTTTGTTGAGTCAGCACCTTCTTGCCATATGAAACGAGCGCCATATTGGTCGGTGTTAAAACCTAAATGTGTTTTATACCATTCTTTAACTTTATGCGGGTCCTTACACTTAAAAAAGATACCGCCAATACCGGTCACTTTCTTTATTTTAACATCATTGTTATGTTTTGCAATTATAGGCGCCACGGCCAGACCAATACAAAATGATGCTGCAAATCCAATAATTAGTAATAGTCGTTTTTTCATGTTGTTTTAAGTTTTTAACTGGTTATTGATTTGTTTCTCCGGCAAAACTATATGCGCGCATCAGTTTTCCCGTCATACTTTAGGATGATTTTGCTTTTTTAAACTTAAAATCACACCAAAGTTTACAAGATTCCTCACTGCGTTCGGAATGACAAATATAGCGGGAGTGGATTAGAGGTAGAGGGTGCGGGCTTCGCCCGCACCCTCTACCTCCCTAAATTCATCTAAACCCTCTGTCATTCCGAACGCAGTGAGGAATCCCGGAGAATAAATTTAAACACTTCTAAATCCAAGCTCTTTTTTATTTTTACCATACAAAATCTATCATTATGGCTAAGAACAAACAAGTTGATGCTTATATAGAAAAGGCACAACCTTTTGCACAACCTATACTCATTCACATACGTAAACTGGTACATACCGCATGCCCTACTGTGGAAGAAAAAATAAAATGGGGCTTCCCGAATTTCGATTACAAGGGTGTGTTTTGCAATATGGCAGGATTTAAAGAGCATTGCGCCTTTGGTTTTTGGAAAGGAAACCTGATGAAGGACACCCACAACATTTTTGCAAAAGACCAGGGCATGGGCAATTTGGGAAAATTAACCAGCCTTAAAGATCTGCCATCTGATAAAATAATGCTCTCATACATTAAGCAAGCAGTAGAACTGAATGATAAAGGCGTAAAGCGTTTGGTTAAACCAAAAGTTGCACCGGGCAGCAAAGAACTTGTTACACCGGATTACCTTAGCAAGGCATTGGCTAAAAACAAAAAGGCGCAAAAAGAATTTGAAGCTTTTAGTTACTCAAAGAAAAAAGAATATGTTGACTGGCTTACCGAAGCCAAAACTGAAGATACCCGCAACACACGTCTTGACACTGCCTTAGAATGGATTGCCGAAGGCAAATCGAGGAACTGGAAGTATATGAAGAAGTAGGATTTCTGATTCACTTACAATACCCTGTGCTATATTTTCTGTAGATGCAATTCCAATTTGCATTTAACGAATTTTTTGTTTATATTCGTTAAGCTCATTTTCATGATTTAACCCTAAATAAACCACAGCATGAAAAAACTTACTTTTTCTTTCATTCTTGGCTTAATCACAATCAGTGTAATTGCGCTAGCACAAACCAACCTAAATCAGGCTCAAATTCAACAATACCATGGGGCTCTCGCTACTAAGCTACATAATAAGCATAGCCATGCAGAATATAAACCTATGCAGACCATGGGATATATTGCCAAATACGATAGCATCTATTACTGGAGTTGGGATACCCTCAAGTTAAAAAATTGGTTCACACATGCATTCAGTAAGTATATACATATAGTTTATGACGCCAATAATAACCAGGTAGGTGAAATAAATCAAAGCTGGAATGGTTCTATATGGTCAAATAGCGCTCGCTACATTCGGATATTTGACGCAGGCAATAATAAGACAAGCGAAATAACTCAAAACTGGAATGGTTCGACTTGGGTAAATTCTTCAAAAGATTCAATGACTTACGATATACACCATAACAATTTAAGTTCTTTGTATCAAAACTGGGTAGGCGGAATTTGGGTGAATAGTAGTTTATATACCTGGACATACGATGCCAAGAATAATCAAAAAAGCCAGTTAATTCAGAATTGGAGTGGCGGGACTTGGGTAAACTATTCTCTTAATAGTTATACTTACGATGCAAGTAATAACCAAACAGGTTCTTTATATCAATCATGGAGCGGTTCGGCATGGACAAATTCTACCAATGACTCTATTACTTTTGATACACATAATAACGTTATAAATGCCATATTTCAAGACTGGAGTGGTTCAGCATGGGTGAATAGCCAAATAAACACCTCTACCTATACTTATAATACCGGTAACCTGGAGACGAGCGAGACATGGAATACATGGAGTTCATCAAGTGGGTCATCTTCAGGCAAAGATACCTTGAAGTATGACGTAAATAATAACCGGACAGGTTATTTAAGTCAATCCTGGAACGGCTCAAAATGGATAAACATAGAAAAAGACACCGTGACATATGATGCAAGTAACAATCAATTAAGCCTACTGCAACAGAACTGGAGTGGTTCAGCATGGGTGAATCATTTGAAATCCAGTAATACCTATGATATAAATAATTTGACATTAACTGGGGTTCAGAAGTTTTATGACGACAATGACACAGTATTATCGGGTGACAGTGCACGTTATTATTTTCATGATGTATTGGGAATAAATAATTTATCGAAGCAAGCAGCAAACACTATTCTTTATCCGAATCCAAGCAATGGCAAATTCACAATTGAGTTATCAGATGTAAGAGATAAGTTATTGCTTGAAATTTACAATATGATTGGTGAAAGAATCTTTACAACTAATCCAAATAGTACAAATATCCAAATAGACTTGAGCAATAATGCAAATGGAATATATTTATATAGAGTACTTACTGAATCTGGTGATTTAATTTCGAATGGAAAGTTTATAATCCAAAAATAAATAAGGGCAGCTCTGCTGCTACCTCACCACAACCAATTTCCTGTTCAACCTTCCGTTCACACTTAAAATGTAAACACCCTGTTGCCAGGTGCTGGTATTAAGTGTGTATCTTTCTGTTTGCGGGTTTAGTGGTACAGATAAAATTTCTTGTCCTAGTAAATTGGTTACCTGCAAAATGCCTTTTTCAGTGAGGCCAGTAATATCAACATAACATTCGGTAGATGCAGGATTAGGATAAACTGAGGCTGCCGATGATGCAACAGAATATTCTTTAATTCCGGTTAATCCCTGGTATTCATAAGCACCGATATCTATTATGCTATTCACGATTCGCGGATTTCCTGCAATATCTGTTGCCGGATAGGTTCCACTTGGCTTTCCTATGTTTATGCATGGCGAGCTGCCTTGTAGTGACCAATCAGCAGTTACTCCATTAAACCCGGTACCACTTCCACCCGAAGGAGCAACAAAATCCGGAATAGAATCTATATTATTGGCATATGTTCCGAGGAAAAAAGCAGTACTATAAAGGCCAAATGCGGCTTGTCCGCCCTGAATGTCGCAATATGAAAAATTCGCATCGCTGGTGCCATCAGCCAAGTATAGCTGATTACCGGAAGTACTTGCAGTATTACCCCACAAAATAGTATTTAACAATGTTGGCGTTGAAGAAGATACACAATATAGCGCACCCCCGTACTGGGCCGAATTATTAGCAATAGTATTATTGGTAATAGTAGAATTGCTGCCGGTGCAATAAATTCCGCCACCATTTGCAGCCGTGTTGTTTGTAATGACATTACCGGATATAGCCTGGCTATTACTACTGCAAATAATTCCGCCGCCATTGCCCACAGCGCTGTTATTCGAAATTAAATTATCAGAAATAGTTACAGTAGTACCACTATTGCCGCAAAAGATAGCTCCACCATCATAAGCAGAATTTGTATTATACGTAATAGTATTATTGGCAACAGTTACATTCCCTGATCCACAACCTATAGCACCGCCGGCATTTGAAAAAGAAGCTGTATTATGTGATATATTGTTATTGGTAATTGTAACCGCGCCTGCACCGCAACCAATACCACCACCTCCGAAACCGGCAGCGCTATTATAAGTAATAGTATTATTGGTAATTGTTGTTTTACAATTATAGCTTACTATACCCCCGCCACTCATACTGCTGGCAAAATTGGTGCATGCATTATTCGAAATAGTATTATTTGCAATATACACGGTTCCGTATTCGCAATAAAGTCCTCCACCGGTATTAGAGTTTGTATTATTGGTAATGGTATTATTGGTAATTGAGGAACTGCTATTTAGAGTCGCAATACCGCTCCCAAAATCAGTGCCGGTATTATTTGTAATTAAATTACTATCAATGCTCGGCGCAGAACTACTATCGCAATAAATTCCTGCACCGTTTGGTGCTGTATTATTAGAAATTTTATTTTTAGAAATAAACGGACTGCTGCCATTGCAAAAAAGTCCCCCACCGTTTTTGTTTGCAGAACAGTTGGTGAAAAACGAGTTGGAAACAATTGCCTTTGAAAAGTGATTAAAATAAATAGCGCCCCCACAATCATTCGGGGAAGCTAATGTGGCTTTACCATATTCGAATTTGCAATAATAAAGTTTTGAAGTGTCATTATTAGATGTTGTGTTCTTAAACCTGATACCCAACCAGCCTGTTGAAGTATTACTGGCAGTATATGTTATAGTATCGCCCAAAGCACCAACCGACACAAGCCTGCCAAGCACCAGTATTTCATACGCTCCCTGGAACTGAACTACCACACCCGGCTCAATGGTAAGTGTACTATCATTGGGAATCATAATACTACCGTTTATTTGATAGGGCGAATTTGCTTTTGTCCAGGTACCGCTTACAACCCCTCCCGAAACAGAAGTAAATGCATAGCTGCTTGTAGTTGCAATAAGAATTGCTAATACAGATAAAATAGTAATGCGTGCTTTCATCTTTGTTTGATTTAAGTGGTTTATTTTAACTGTAAGAACTGTTACAAATCAAATATAAATGTACTAATTATTTTTATCTCACCACTACCAACTTCCTATTCACTCTTCCGTTTACACTTAAAATATAAACGCCCTGTTGCCAGGTGCTGGTATTAAGGGTATACCTTTCTGTTTGCGGGTTTAGTGGTACAGATAAAATTTCTTGTCCCATCACATTATAAATTTCCAATTTACTTTCAACTTTTAACTTTTCACTTTCAACTACAATGGTGACCACACCATTGGTTGGGTTGGGATAAACCTGCAGGTTTTCGTTTTGCGTAACTTCATTAATGCCTACAGTAGATAAAGTACCTACATGCACGCCATTGCCAAATGTGGTTACCCACATTTCGCTGGTGTTATAGGGGTTAAATAAAACTCGCATAGGAAACCCGAATTGGAAATTACTTACCTGTGTTAATATAGGTGTGGCAGCATTAATATTATTACTCATCCATAAGCCATCGCGGGTGGTAGTAACAAACATCTGGTTTGGATTATTCGGGTTAATAGTTGCCGAAAAAACTCCGCTGCCGGGTGATAAACCATTTGATTCGCTCAATAATTTTGTCCATGTTTTACCACGGTTAGTTGATTTCATCAAGGCTCCCTGGTCGTTGGGTGTTGTGTTACCTGCTGCGTCTGTCCAGCCCCAGCCGGCAGATATACCCACATACCAAGTGCTATCGTGGGTATCATTCGGGTCAACATAAATATCGTTGCAATACCAGCCCATAGTACCATAAGTACCGGTAACAGAATTGTAAGATGTGGTATCGGTCCTGTCGCTCCATGTATTTGTACCGGGGTCATATAAAAACACGCCAGAGCTTTTTGTAAACTTGCCCGGAGGAGTAGCGCTATAATCGGTCATGCGTGCGCCAAAGGTGCAGACCATTTTACCATCGCTAAGCGGAACTATCATAGCAGGGTGACCTTCTGTCCTGAGAGGTCGTGGTAGTTTTGTCCATGTTGACGATGGCCCGTTATTCAGATCTTTGGTAACCCAAATTCCGCCGCTGTCCTTGCTATGGTTAACCACACTGGCATACATAGTATTTGCGTTTTTCTTATCAATAGCTATCCAGTAAACAGGGCGATGGAAGTTGTGAATGGTTTTCCAGGTAAAGCCGCTATCGGTTGAAGACATTACTTCGCCTTGCGAATAAGCGCTGTTATCAATTGGGGCATCCTGTAAATTATTGGTGTACATATCGTGTATGTTGCTGGTGGCGCCATACAATATACCGGGAGTTTTTACCACGCAATACATAGTGTTGTAAGCAAACTGGCAGAACTGCCAGTGCAGGCCATCATCGGGCGACCTGAGGCAGCCTATATCTGTCAAGCTATATACCATGTGGTTGGCATCTACCCATGTGGCAAGCCAGTTCGATGTGTTTTCGATACCTATGCCACGGTATAATTTATTATCGGGCGTAATAACATTCACCGGGTTCTGGTCAGCAGGGTTTACATATGCCTGCTGCCAGGTTGTTCCTCCATCCGATGTAACGTGTACACATCCCATATTCGACAAAACAACTTTGTTCGAATTGGTCTGGCACACATCCATTCCTGAAAACCCGTCATACCACTGGAACCGGTCCCCCTTATCCCCCATATAGCCGGTATTGATATTCTTGTTATTGGTAATCAGAAATACTTCCGCCCAGCTGGTACCGGCATTGCTCGTTTTTACCAGCATAGGTTGTGCGTTGCCGTTAACACCGCCTGCGTAAACGGTATTAATATCGTTAGCTGCCATGCCCATCCATACAATATAATCGCATGGGTAGCATGATGTAGAAGATGGTATTGTTACACCTGTTGATTTTGCCGTCCACACGCTGCTTGAATTATAATCGACCGTATAAATATTATTGATGTAGGTATTTTGCCAGCCTCCTGCGCTGCCGTATATCTGGTCGGTTGCTGTGCCCGTTGGCATAGTACTGCAGAAAAAACGGATGGTGCTTCCTTGTTTTGCAGCCGCAAAACCAACAATATCATAACCTGCTGTTAAGCCGGTAAGTGCAGCCTTTGCAAACGATGTTCCTCCATTGGTTGTAACAATTACCCCGCCCGGAGTGCCCATAAAAATACTATCGCCTGTAAAAAGGCATCCGCTTATATATTGATATGTAGGGCTGGTTTGTGTAATATCTTTCAGCGTTGCACCGCCATCACCAGAAAAATACATTCCGTCGTGCGTAGCAAAAACAAGTTCAAGTGGATTGTTATAATCGACAAATAAAGAAACTACCGATTCTGTTACGTGCGGATCGACAGAACTTTTAATACAGGGAATAATTGCCCAGGTATTACCACCATCGGTTGTTTTATTTACGGCACCATTGCCGCCAACGGCGTATAGTATGTTTGCATTATTGGTGAAACGAACCACTCCACCTGCACCGCCAGTGAGTTGCAAAAAGCTCAATTCGCCGTAGGTATGTCCGTAATCGGTGGTATGAAAAAAGGAACCCATATCGGTAGGTACATAATACTCGTTAGTATTACCGGGGTTAATAGATGGCCTGAAGAAAGCGCCGCCGCCGCCAATGCCGGTAACCTTCCATGATGAAGGTTGTGCATAACCAAATTGAATAAATAAAATTGCGAATAGTGCGGGTAAAAGTTTTTTCATGCCGGGGTATTAATGTGTATTTACGAAAATAGAAAAGGAATCGGGAATTAACATCCTAACCAGCCAGGAAGATTGACATAAAAAACAGGCTTATTCCCTGTTCTGATTTGTTTTGAATATCTTTTTTATTATTTTAGTATTATAAAAACAAGCGTTTTATCAAAACCGCATTATAATTAAAATAAATACCTATGCTGAATAAATTTAGAAAAAATGGAATTGGATTGTTATTTGCAATTCCACTGATATTGTTTGGCTGTAATAATACTAAGATGGATAACAAACAAGCTAATGAGAAACTCATTAAAGATTATTATACCGCTTATGAGAAAAAAGACTGGAACATGCTAAACTCCATTCTCGATACCGGATTTGTTTTCAACAGCCCCGTTGATGATCATATTAACTTAAAGACCTATAAAGAAAAGTGCTGGCCAAATTGCGAAAACATCAAGAAGTTTGATATTGAAAAACTTATCGTTGACGGAGATGCGGGCTTTGTAACCTATAATGGCTGGACCAACGATGGCAAGCTATTCAGGAACACAGAGTATTTTAGACTTAAAGAAGGCAAAATACTAGAGAATTCATGTTACTTTGGCCCCGGTGTAAATTATCCTAATAACACGGGAAAGTAAATTATATATATATCCTAGTTCGCTTGCTTCACAGTTTTTACACCAACTATAAGCAGGTATAATACCATTGATATTTCTGCGATAGCTGAAGGTATAATTACAAAACCGTGAATTTTTTGGCCAAAATCGGGCATTAAGAAAGCCGTAAGCAGATCGATAATATAACAGATACCACCCGTGATAAGTACCATACCCAACCACTTTGGGAACATTCCCGATCTGTTGGCGAGATACCCCAATGGTATAAGCCACAATCCGAAGAAAACCTGCGCTATGAGTGTTCCGTAATGCTGCATGTCGAGCAAAAGCAACACCATGGCGTTTGAACCGGCAGCGCCCAAAGCTGTTGCATACGTGTTATCGGTAGCAACCCTTAGGCCCTCAAACTGAAAAACTGCATTAAGACAAATAATACCGGTAGCAAGCGCAACGAGAATCAGCATTCCCCTTGCAACGCCCTTATTTACATGTTGAAGCAAGTTATATAATACCATAGCCAGGAAAACAAAAAATGTACCATCCAATAAGTGAGAAACAACACCCATGCGTACAAGCGTTGAATTTGCAACAATGTTCGCGGCTGTTGCCAATGCATTGCCCGCAATGTACATCTTAGGATCAACAAATCCTTCGGCAAAACCACCGAATATACCAACGAACAGGTAAAGGATTCCCGCAATCCTGGCAAGATGTTTAGGTGAGCTCATGATAATTTATATTTAAAGTTTATAAAATAAAAAGCCCCGAAGAATAAGCGTCTTCCTTTACTCAAAAGAAAGCATTACTTATTCTTCGGGGCCGACTATTATTTCAAGTCAGGGTAAAAGTAATTAAATATAATTACTGAGCTGAAATACTCTAATGTGGAGCCGGAGGGATTCGAACCCTCGTCCAAACAAGGAAACAACAAGCTTTCTACATGCGTAGCCTTATTTAATTTTGGTGTGATAGCCGCTAAAAGACAGACCAACTACCACCTTAGTTCCTTTAGTTTCGCCAAAATACCGGAACACAACTTTGACTATCCTGCCATTTTCGATGCTTCGATCGGGACGCCGGCTGGAAGGGCTTCCCGGGAAACATAGCTAGTTAAATCCTTCTGGATTAAGCAGCTAGGGCGTAATTTGATTCGCCTTCTGAATTTTGAGAACTGAGATTAACGAGCGATATTCACGAAGCTCGGCATGCTTACTTACTATTTCTACCTGCTGTCAAAACCTGTCGGCCCCAATGCATTTAGCTTATCTATTGCAAAGATACTAATTTTAGAGGGGTAACTCCCCTTGCGTGCCTTCATTTTTTGAAGCTTCCGGCTTGGGCGGAACCACTTCGGGATATTTTATGGCAGGCTGTTGGATCTGTTTGTTGTTATCGGGCGACATATTAAGATGTTCTTTTATTTCATTCATGCCTGAGCTTTCCTGAATATCTCTCTGCACACTGTTGGCAGCCTCTTTAAAATCGCGCATTGCTTTACCTAATGACTTTGCAATATTGGGTATGCCCTTTGAACCAAAAAACATAAGGAACACCAATGCAATTAGCATGAATTCTCCTCCGCTGAAATCGAGAAATAATAACATATTTAATTTTAAATTCTAAGTGTTGAATTTTAAATGTAGGATTTGATATCCCATTTAAAATTCAACACTCAAAATTAAGCATTCTTTAGCTATTAGCTGATTGCCTTAGCTGTCTTAGGTTCTTCTTTCTTTTTCTTACGATCGAAGTCTATTACAATTGGTGTTGCAATACATATAGATGAGTATGTACCTACTATAATACCTATTAACAAGGCAAAAGCAAATCCTTTAATAGTTGTTCCGCCAAATATAAATATGGCCAGGATAACGAAGAATATACTTAACGATGTATTAATGGTACGGCTCAAAGTAGCATTCAGCGCATAGTTAATAACCTCAGTTTTATCTTCGCCCTTATCAATTTCGCGTTTGTGGCGCTTGGTAACATATTCACGTATCCTGTCGAACACAACCACAGTATCATTCATAGAATAACTCATAACCGTAAGTATGGCCGCTATAAAGTCCTGGTTAATTTCGAGCGAGAAAGGAACAATACCTTTAAAGATGGTAAATGCTGCCATAATCATAAGTGCATCGTGGAAGAGTGCTACTACCGCACCCAAACCATATTGCCATCCGCGGAAACGAATGAATATATATACGAACATAAGCAAACAAGCCAGCAATACCGACCAAATGGCTTTCGATTTAATATCCTGCGACACCGCCTCACCCACTACATCCGAACTGGTGATGGTATAAGGGTTTTTCAGTTTATCAAGCCCTGTTTTTAATGCATCTTCAACCTGGCTTTCAGCAGTTTTCGAGGGGCTATCTATCATGTAAGCAGTTGTAATTTTCACCTGCTCATTGGTTCCGTAGGTCTGCACTCCCGGAGCCTTACCACCGAAAGAAGGGGCAAGTATTGAAGCTACATTTTCAACAGTAGGAGCACTGTTAAACCTAACTACATATGTACGACCACCTTTAAAGTCAACGCCCATATCATAACCCTTGCTCAGGAAAGAAATTAATCCGCCTAAAAGAACAGCGCCAGAAATTACATAGTACCAGTGCCTGCGTTTAACAAAGTCAATTTTAATATTACGGAAAGCATTGCGCGTATATGCAGTATCGAAAGATATTGTTTTGCCTTTTGATAGTGTGCGCTCGAACATTAAGCGTGTAATGAACAAAGCGGTAAACAACGATGTTGGAATACCAATGATAAGGGTAGTTGCAAAACCTTGTATTGGGCCTGTACCATAAGCGTATAATATAACACCCAAAATAAAGGTTGTTACGTTAGCATCTATAATAGAGTATTTGGCAAAACCGAAACCATCTTTTATAGCATTGGCAAGTGTCTTACCCAATGCAAGCTCTTCACGTATACGCTCGAATATAAGTATATTGGCATCTACCGACATGGCTATGGTAAGCACTATACCGGCAATACCCGGCAGTGTTAATACGGCACCCAATGATGATAATACGCCAAGTACGAAGAATACGTTTATTAACATGGCAGCATCTGCTACACGGCCTGCCTGGTTGTAATAAACAGCCATAAACATAAGTACTAATAGAAGCGCTACAAGGAAAGAGATAAATCCTGAACGGATAGATTCTTTACCCAATGTAGGACCTACAAAACTTTCCGATACAATGTGTGCCGGAGCCGGTAAGCGGCCTGCTTTTAATATATTAACAAGGTCATTCGCTTCAGCCGGTGTGTAGCTACCTTCGATAGAAGACCTGCCACCATCAATTTCCTGTTTAATTACCGGGGCTGAATAAGCTATATCATCCAACACAATTGCAATGCATTTCCCAACATTTGCCTTGGTTATTCTTCCCCAGTCAAGGCCGGCAGTAGGGGTCATGGTCATAGATATCTGCGGGTGACTCTGTCCTTGTTGTTCGTATTCAACCTTAGCATCAGTAATAATATCGCCCGATAATTGAGCGCGGCCATTAGCATTACTAACCCTAAGGGCAATAAGTGCATATTTTCCACCATTTTCATTACCGGCAGATGCAGCTCTATTCGGATCCTGCGGGCGCATCCAGACAAATTTCGATTTTTCGCTAAAGAACCTTGACCTTACAGCCGGTATACGAAGGTATCCGCCAATCTTAGCAGTATCCTCGGCACGTGCAAAACCCAATACAGGGCTTGAAGGATCAAGTTTAACCCTGCTCAATAGTATATTTAATGGGCTTCCGCCACCAATTTTATTTTTAGCTGAATCCTTACTTGCTACTTTCCCTTTACCTGAATCAGCAGCAGGTTGGTGTAACATATTAGATACAGTCTGGTCAGCAGTAGCCTTATTTAATGTATCTGTCTTGGCAGCACCTACTGTATCAGCTTTCTTTACACCACCTGTATCTTTAACAGGGTTAGCAAGAATAGCTGTAAGGGTTTTATCCATTTCATCAATCGAAGCAGATACCTGTCCGTTGCTGTATGTTTCCCAGAATTCAAGGTCAGCAGAACCCTGTAACAGTTTTCTTACCCTTTCTTTATCACTTACGCCCGGTAATTCAATCAAAATACGGCCTGTACCCGGCAGCAGTTGTATATTAGGTTGTGCCACGCCAAATTTATCTATACGCGCCCTGAGGGTTTGCCTTGCAGTATTGATAGCATCGTTTGCACGGCTCTTGATAGTTGCCAATACCTGGTCATTGGTAGTATTGTAATTAATAAAGTCTTTAAGTTCAACCGTTTGAAAATAGGTTGCAAGCTTACCATTAGGGTTAAGCCTGGCAAACTCTTCGCCAAAAAGGTCAACAAAATCTTTGGTAGAGTGCATGTGGTCGTCTGACGCTGCATCAAGAGCTTTCTTTAAAAGAAGATCAGGATTATCATTCGACATCTTCTTAATAATCTCTTTCTCATCAATTTCCAGGGTAACGTTCATCCCACCACGAAGGTCAAGTCCGAGGTTTATACTCTTCTCTTTACACTCTTCGTATGTATATTGGGTAATAAGCATATCATAAGCAACCTTGCTCTTGGCAGAATCAAGAAATTGGTCGTTAGCTGCAACCTGCATCGAATCGAGGAATATCCTCTTCTTAGCTGAATCGCCTTTGGCATAGCTATCGGCGAGCTTTAAAACGCCCGGCCTTTTTACATATTCTTGTGAATATTCATTTGCTTCACTTTCCTTTTTACTTGAAAAATATGTGAACGAAAAATAATATACGCATGCTACTGCTAATAAAATTGCGAATAACCTGATGACACCTTTGTTTTGCATTTCTTCTTAATTTGGGTCGGCAAATATAGAAAAATATTAATTTGTTCTTCTGCCACAAATACAATAGCTTTGCCTTTATATATAAATTCAATTTTTACTTGAATAATAACCTATTTGGCCTTGCATGAGTTTTTCCACATTCCCGGCTAAAAAAAACCTTCCTTTCTTATCATTTCTGGGCCTTTTTTGTGCCGGTTTTAGTACCTCCGCCCAAAATGTGGCCGAATTTGATTCGGTACAGGTTATAGCTAACGGAAACCCTTTAATGTACCCATGGGCAGGCGGTTATAACAACCCCCAGTTCAGCCAGATAGACTTTAATAAAGATGGCACAAAGGACCTTTTTATATTCGATGAAAGCACAGGCAGGGTAATGACCTTTTTAAACCAGGGTATTGCCGATTCTCTCTCCTACTTATATACCCCCGGGTACGAAAAGTCATTCCCCCGAATGAACCAATGGTCGATTTTGGCCGACTATAATAATGATGGCAACCCGGACATATTCACCTTTAATAACTCATTTATACGTGTTTACCGGAACGATTATGCCAAATTCGGCTCCCTTAAGTATACAAAAGTGGCAGATACCATTTATTACAATATAGGTTCCCAAAAGTATCCTTTGCTTATTAATATCAATGCCTTCCCCTGCATTGAAGATATAAATGGCGATGGCAATATTGACATTATGACCTATGTATACCGGGTTACCTATTACCAAAACATGAGTATGCGGAAATACAGCAACCCCGATAGCCTTTCTTTTTCAGAAATGACGGATTGCTGGGGTGGTTTTTCGGCTAACCCAACTGTATTTAAGATAGATGTGAACCTTAATACCTGTTCGCCCGATAGTATAAGTGCACCTATTCGGCCGGTTTCCGATTCTACCCCCCGTATAAAACCTAATCCGGAACCACAACATAACGGGCAGGCTATATTGGCTCTCGATTTGAATGGGGATGGTAAAATAGATGCTTTACTGGGTGATATTGTGCAAAACACCATGGACGCACTAATTAACAGCACCAACGACACCAATGCACTGATGGTATCACAGAACGATACTGTACCATCATATGACAAGGCCTGTTCGCTTTATACCCTCGATGTACCTTTTTATATGGATGTGGATAATGATGGGCTTAAAGATCTGCTGGTAACGCCTTATGCCGCCAATACATCGAACGATATACAAAGCTGTTGGTTTTATAAAAATACCGGGACCTCATCAATACCACATTTTCATTATAAACAAGATAATTTTTTGCAAAGTAAAATGATAGATGTGGGCGAAGGAGCCTATCCTGCCTTCCTCGACTATGATGGCGATGGCCTGATGGACCTTGTAATTGGCGATTATGGCCATTTTAACCCTCCCTGCCCGGTGGCGTATGAACCAACATTATCGTTATATAGAAATATTGGTACTGTTTCAAGCCCGAAATTTCAGTTAGTAACCAATAATTTTTGCAACCTCGATTCTATTATTTATGCTCAAAAAATATTGCAATCGAATAATGCTGCGCCTACTTTTGGTGACCTTGACAGCGACGGTGCAGTAGATATGATATTAGGTATAGGCAGCGACTCGCTTTACTATTTCCATAATACCGCCCCGGCAGGAAAGCCTGTAAATTTTGTTTATACCAAAGCATCTTTCCTCGACAGTATTAATATTCAGCTTACCAATGATTATGGGGCAAGTACTTCGCCGCAATTGGTTGATGTAAACGGAGACGGCAAATTAGATTTACTGATAGGTTGCCTGCAAGGCACTATATATTATTACGAGAATACAGGAACACGCACTAAGCCTAATTTCACCTTGCGAAATGCAAATTTTGGCGGGATAAATGTGAGCAAAAAAGGCTTTTTTACCGGTTATAGCATGCCTATGCTATATACCTACCAGGGCCATCACAGGCTTATGGTTGGCACCCAGGATGGCGAACTATATGTTTACGATAATATTGACAGTAACCTGAATGGCAAATTCAATCTTATTGATTCTTCGTTTGGCGGTATATGGAAAGGTGGCCACTCAGCGCCTGCTATGTACGATTTGCATAACGACAGCTTACCCGACATGATAGTAGGCAATTATGGCGGCGGCGTAACTTACTATAAAGGCATAACTCCGCTTGGGATAAATAATATTACCAATACAATTCTGCCTATTACCTTCTACCCTAACCCATGCAATAGAGAAGTTACCCTGCAAATGCCGCACA
>JABCZW010000052.1 GCA_013289475.1 Bacteroidota bacterium | reverse complement strand
ATTGGTAATATCGCCGCAAATGAAAATGCCTTTTTTGCCGCTTCTTTCCAGGTTAAACCTGGCCTGGATCAGTGTATTTACCGAAATATCAATACATATTCTGTACTCATAGTTACCTGAAAGATCAATGTATTCCTTAAAACTTACAGGGCCCGAAGCTATGTCGAGGAAATATTTTCCTGAGTTGGGATAATATTTTGATACCCTGCTAAAACAATGGCCAAGGTATTCTTTTGTTGTTTCCCTGTTGTCAGTCCATTTTTTCCAATCTTCATAAATCTGCAATGAATTATTGGTTTCGAAATTTATCTGGTTATAATAATCCAATACACGCTTTTTATCAAATGAAATGGCCGAACGCGTATCTGTACCTGCGCCAATATATACAGCATATTGGGGCAAGAGTATAATTATGCTATTAAATATGGGGTAGAAATATGACTTGCTGCTATCAATAAGTCCTTTTTCTAACTGCCCGAATTTCAAAAACTCGTCATTTAGTTTGAACTTTTGAAAATCAGATTTTTCAATTACCTCAAGCTTATTTTTAGTTACCGGGCATATCAGAATAGAAAAATCCATTCATGTTTTATTATATAATTCAAAATTAACCAGATTATAATACAACCCACATGATATTTAATTCAAAGCCCTTTTAGGCTTTGGGATATCGGTAAATGATTTTGAATGTTTCCGGTTACTGAGCAGAATCGCCAGCGCCCATATCGGGGCCCATATCGATATTATTATTCTTCTTTTTAAACAGGGTAATATCTGTTTGTCCAAATTTATAACTTAATGTTAATTGGAAAAAGTGCGGATCTCTGCGACGCGATGTTGTCTGATTATACAAGGGCACACCTTCAGGGTTAGAAGCAAGCACATTAGTACCTGAAACCGAAGTGCCAAAAATATCTTTCACATTTAAAGTTACAGACAGCTTATTGTTTTTAAAGAAGTCCTTTTTAATTCCGGCATCGAGAGAATAGTTAGGATCAATGTATCCGCTTGCCGATGGAGTAATGCCACCGCCCATACCGCCGCCCATACCACCACCGCCCCAACGGCCGCCACCGCCGCCACCGGGAGCTATTTTAGCCCTCGACATGTAATTGCCGTTTAATTGCAAACTAAAGTTTTTAGGTAGTTTAAATGAAAGGTTCAGTTTGGCAAAATAACTCAGGAATTTTTTAGCTGTATCAGGTATGTTCAGGTTGGTAGCATTAATGCCTGATTCGAAAAAGTTGATGTTGCCTGTAATATCAAGCCAGCTGCTTATGGAGTTTTGCGATGTCAGCTCAAGGCCTTCTGAATATCCGTAGTTAGCATTTTCGTATGTACTGAAATATTGTATTTGATGAAGCAGTGGGTTATTTATAGATGAATCTAACTGAGATGCAACAATGTTGTAAGTGATCTTATAATATGCCGAAATCAAAATATTATTTCTCTTATCAAAATTCTTTATCAGGTTCAATTCAAAAGAATTCTGATAAGAAGGTTTAAGATTGGGGTTGCCAATCTGCACATTTTCAGAATTTGAATAATTATTAATAACCAACTGGCTGAAATTAGGACGGGTAATATGCGTTGTATAGCTCAATTGCAAATCGGCCTTATCGGTTAAATGATAGGTTGCAAAAGCGCTGGGGAAGAAATATAACAGTGACTGAGGTGCAAGTTTAAGTGTATCGCTCGATGTAACCTGCCCGCTGTAATACGATTGCTCAGCCCTTACAGCAGCCTGTGCACTAAGCCTGGCGCCGAAATCGTGGCTATAGCTAAAATAGGCTGCATAGGTTTGCTGGTTATAGTCGGTAGTATTACTCTCATTTCCAATTTCGAAATTACCAAGCAAAATAGAATTCACACTGTTAACATGATTTATAGTTGCCATAACACCCGCATCTATTTTCGATTTTTTAGTAATAGGGTCAGTAAAATCTGCTTTGCCTACATAATACTGGCTGCTGCCATTACTCGTCTGCTGTTCATTTATTTGCGATATCAAGCCATCACTTGAATTATAATTACTTATGGTATAATTACCGGTACCTGAAGTGCTGCCCTCATTAGCTGTAATGCTTGCAGTTATGTTTTCTTCATCTTTAGGGTAAAGGTGTTTAAACAAAACCGAAGCTCCTACATTATTAAATACTCTCGAAGAGTTTGAGTTCTCATAGGTACTCGAAATTGTTTGAGGGTTTAAGCCATGCAGTGTATCGGTAACAGTGTGCAATATATCGAGTGAAGTAAAATTACCATTACCATATGTTCCGGTAACAGTAAGCGTGTTTCGGTTATTTATAAAATAATCGAACCCGCCCCTTACAAAGGCAAAATGCCCTGTCATGGAATTTGTATCATTCTGGTTAATATCCAGGTAAGGAGGAAGATTTCCGTTTTTATTTGTTGTGTCGGCATCTTTAGTTTCAGTACCATACATTTTATGTTCAATACCTTTATAAAACAAATTGGCAAATATGTTTATTTTTTTCTGCCTTACGTTAAGGTCAAGCCCCACCATAGGTTTGCCAAATTGATCAATGCCTGTACGTATAGAACCATTATAACCCAAAGCCTGGTTATGTTTCATAATAATATTTATTATGCCGCCTGTGCCTGCCGACGCATCATACTTTGCAGATGGATTGGTTATAACTTCTATCTTATCTATCTCATCAGCCGGTATCTGGTCAATGGTAAGTGTGCTTGGCATACCATCAACATAAATCTGAGGCGATGAATTACGGAGCGTTACGTTTCCGTCAATATCTACATTCACTGCAGGGATAGTTTTTAAAACATCTTCGGCTGTACCACCCGCATTTACAATACTCTTGGTAACATCAAAAACACGTTTGTCTAATTTAATTTCCATAGGCGGCGGATCTCCGCTTACTGTTGCGACTTTTAATTGCTGCGACGATGAACTGAGCTTAATGTTTCCAAGGTCTTTGTCAACCACATCAATGAGGCCTTCCAGTCCTGCGGTAGGGTCACCACTATTATTATTGTTCTGTGCAGCCTGCATCTTTTTTGCTTTCGCCATCATCTTGCTTATATCGAAAGAAAGAGTTGTCGTATATATCTTATACCCTATTGAACTTATTTGCAGGGTATATTGCATAGGAGTAAACATAGGACCAGCAACCGGTAATTTATCCAAACTAAATTCACCATTATCCCCCGTAAGTTGACCCGCAATTATTACGGTCTTCATCGTCTGGCTTACAGAATCCCACTTTGGTCCTGTAAGCTGAACTGCAGCAAAAGGTATAGTTTGGCCAGTAGCGCTATCTATAACCTTACCATAAAAATGGCCCGAGTTCATCCTGCCTTTCATAGAGCCACCTCCACCAAAGCCACCCATTTGGGCATTAGCCACAACAGAGAGAAGGAAAAAAAGTACTACACTGAACGAAAGCCTTTTCATAAAAGGGATTTAAAGGGTACGCAAATTTACATAGAATCGTGCTTCATGGAACCGGCATGCATATCCCACTGATGGCCAAGCCTTTTACCCATGTTCTGCATAAGTTCATCGAATTTTTTCTTTTGTTCGGCATTGCATATTTGCCTTATAGCAATTGAACTCCTGAACATTTCTTTTTGGGACGCAATGCGCAATATCCCAAGCGAATCTGAAAACATAAAAGCATGTAAACTATCAGGTGCATCCTGAGCCATGCATTTGAATATTGAATTCTGCAGTCTTCCTATTTCCGATTGATATTTGTGCATTTTATCTGAATGATCTTTAAATATCTTTTCTGCTTGTGCCTTTTGTGCATCATTAAAACTAAGTTGATCGGTAAGAAACATCATGCCTTTGTCGTGAAAATTTCCACCATCATGATGCATCATTTTATTATGCGCTTTCATATGCATCATCCACCAGCTTCCTATAAAAGCCAGGTTAAGCAAAAGCATAACTATTAATATGGTATTGGTCAGTCGCGTATTCATGTCAGGGTTATTTAAAGTGTTCAATTACATATTGCAATCGCATCCACCATGATGCTTGTAACGGTTTCTGAAGCCCCCGTGAAAACCTCCATAATCTCCACGGTAAGCTTCGAAACCTCTGTGGAAGTTCCCAAAACTGCCATGTTCCCTTCCACGAAAACCATAGCCTTGAAAATTTTTATGATGACGGTGCGCCACATGAACACCGGCGAAAAAAATAATATTTACAGCAATCAATGCTATAAGCAAAACGTTAGTGAGTTTCTGGGAGTTCATGTGTTTGTTGATTTTTTGATGTTTTGTTATTTAACCAATCATTATTCATATCAGTAACCTGGTAATCGTTCACCAGGTCATCGATAGTTGTAGTAACAACAGGAGTTTGTTGCACGGGTGCATCGAAAATGTAATTTATAGTATATGCATTTATACAAATAAGAATAACCGCAGCAGCTATTTTAAGCAAAGCAGAAGTTGTAAACCGCGATGCCTGCTTTGCAACACTAATGCGTTGCATTGTTTTTTGGGTAAACATGGCAGGAGCATCAACAAGGTTAATGTTTTTCGAAACGCCTATTGTGCGTTCAATATCCTTATCTATGTTTGGGTTTGTCTCCATCTTATAAGCAATTAGACGATGTTACTTTTTAAAACTTGTGTTATCGTAATAATATTTATGCAATTTCTTCCGCAATGCAGCCCTTGCCCTGAATAATAATGCCTCAACCGATGATACACTTACATCCATAGTTTCCGCTATTTCTTTATAATTCATGCCCTGTATTTCGTATAATAAAAAGGCGGTATGCTGTGTTTCCGGCAAGGTTTCGAGTGCAGCATATAATACTTTGGCATGTTCTTTATTTTCCAACACTATGCCCGGGTGCTGAAAATTGCTGGGTATTTCAATAGGCTCTTCTTCGCGGTTAAACAAGGGCTGTAATAAGGCGTAACGCTTTTTTCTCTTGCTCCATTTTAAATGGTCGTAACATTTGTTTATAGCAATACGGTAAAGCCAGGTCTTTATATGCGCCCCTTCACGAAATGTATGTATACTGTTAAAAGCTTCCACGAAAGTTTCCTGAGAAAGATCTTCTGCATCTTCAGCAATGGGCACTATGCCTAGGCATAGGTTATAAATATTTTTACCGAAAGTATCTATCAGTTGCCTGAAAGCATCTTCGCTTTTAGCTTTTAACTCTTGTATATCTATTTCTACAGGCATGGAGTGTCCTTGTAAGTATAAGACGATTATCTGGTTAAAAACCTTTGCTAAACTTTCACCGGGTTCTGAATCACTTGCAAGTCCTGAAAATTAATGTATCTTCACTCTTGAAAATTAAACTGGTGTACATGCCCTGGTTAAAGAAGTTACTCAGCCTGAAAGTAGTAAAATGGGCAATAGGGCTATTGGTTATTTTATTAATAACTACCTGGTTTTGCAACCGTTGGGTAATTAATTCAACACGCAGCCAGTTATTCAACACCATTGCAAATGTGCCCTACCGCAAAGTAGGCCTTCTGTTGGGTACTAACAAATCATGGCACGGGGCAGAGAATCCTTACTTTAAATACCGGATTGATGCCGCCGTTATGTTATTTAAAGCCGGGAAAGTAAAGCACATTATTGTTAGCGGAGATAACCATTTAAGTTATTACGATGAGGCCAAAGACATGAAAGATTCTTTACTTAAACAAGGAGTCCCGGATTCATGTATTACCCTTGACTATGCCGGCTTCCGAACACTCGATTCTATGGTGCGCTGCCTTGAAGTATTCGGGCAGGATAGTGTTACGGTTATATCGCAGGAATTTCATAATGAACGGGCCATATTTATTGCTAATTATTACAATATGCATGCAGTAGCTTTTAATGCGCAGGATCCTCCTGCCATGTTTTCGGTACAAACCAATGCCCGTGAATACTTAGCGAAGTTTAAAGCTGTGCTTGACCTTTATGTATTACATACAGCACCACATTTTTTGGGCGAAAAGGTGAAGATTTAATTAAGCATTCCATCACTGCACCACTATCTTTTGAGCCTGCATTCCCTTATCAGAATTTATCTGCATAAAATAAATGCCTTTCGAGAATCCTTGTAAAGGGATATTTATTTGCTGTCCTGCCTTAAGCGAATTGTAAGTATCCTTAAACAATATTCTTCCGGATATATCTGTCAATTGCAGTTGGGCATTGTTCACACCCGTTTCAATATGTAACGTAGTAAATGCGTTTGCCGGATTTGGATAAACCTGCCATAAGGCAGTTTTAGTGCTGCTCAAGGTTGGTACATTGGTCAAGGTGCCACCAATATTTACATATACATAGTATTCTCCGGGTTGTAGGGTAACATTAAAAAAATTAGTTGTAGTAATGTTTGTACTATCGCCTGTAAGATAATTATACCATTCGCCTGTGCTGGGGAAAGATATAGAACCTGTTTGTTGCACTACATCAAAATTGCCATAAACCATTACCTGCAATGGGTGCCCGTAATTACTCATCCATTTTACCGGGCCCGAAAAATCGTGGTGGGTATTAGTTGAGTTACCATTATTGGTAAAGGTTGGGAGGTATGCAGGTACATTCCGCAGATTAAAGAGCTTGCTATACACATTATATAATGCTTGCCTGTTTGCATTAGGATAATAGTTTGCCCATGGCAAAGGCTTGGGGTCGACATTGCTACATGTGAGGGCTCCGTTGCTGCATGCATCCGGTGAATAGTCGTAACCCAATTCTTCAAACTGCCATAACATTTTAGGGCCGGGCATCATAGCCCAGAAAGCGCCCATCATGGCTGCACGCTGCAGGCCGGTATTGGTATCTTTAATTTTATAAGTACCGGAACTATTACCATAGCTTTCGTTTTTAAACATAACCCTTTCATCGCCACTCGTAGTTTCATCGTGGCTTTCCTGGTAATCGACCACCCCCGGTTGGGTAAAACCTGCATTGTTAAAATAAAGGCCACTGCTGAAATCCCATGTTGGGCTGCTAAATCCCATTGCTGCTTGTGTAGCAGGACTATTCATATCGCCACCGCTTCCCCATACCATCATGCCCTGATTTACATAAACCTGATTTTCGCTGCTTGTTACAAAGCTTTCGAGTATGCAATAACTACCCGGAGAAATACTTTGCAAATGGCTATAAATAGAATCCCAGGTATTTACCCGGCCATTGTCATAATTGTTCCAATTAGCAACATTACACCCGGTACCGGTAGCATTGCAGGTATTATTCTGAGTATAGCCTCCTGCCAAATCAAAACGGAAACCATCAATATGATAATTAGTAAGCCAGTTGGCATAAACTCTATTGCGCAATGCAATGGTTGCTGCGCTTGAATGATTAAACTCGTAACCTACATTATAAGCATGCGTAGGATATTGGTCGAGCCATGGGTTATTGGATGCAGGTACACCCAATTTAGGGTCCCAATACATATTTACCAATGGTGAGCTGCCAAAAACATCCTGCATAGCTAAATCTTGTATTACTGCAATTCCCTGCTGGTGGCAGGCATCTATAAATTGCTTTAAAGCGGTAGCTGTACCATAAACTTTCTCGGGTGCAAAAAAGAAATTCTGGTTATAACCCCAACTGCTGTACCCTTCAAAATTGCAGATTGGCATCAACTCAATAGCATTCACTCCAAGCCTTTTGAGGTAAGTGAGCGTATCGGTAAGTGTTTGCCAGTTCTGAGCCGCTATAAAATCACGTACAAGTAGCTCGTAAATTACCAGGTTCCTTTTATCGGGCCTGTTAAAAACCGGCACTTTCCATGCATAAGGTTTTTGCCCCGTTTGCAAAACACTCGCTAACCAACCGGAAGCTTTTACCGGAAATTTTTTAAGGTTAGGGTATGTGCTTGAAGGTATTGAAGGATCTTTATTCTTATCCAAAACTTTCTCAGTATTGTAATCAGCTACCTGTATGGTGTCGTCAATAAGATATTGGTAAGCATATTCAGTATCTGGTTTCAATCCTGAAAGATGTATCCAAAAGCGCTGCTTATCCGGCGTAATGTTCATCAGGTATTTGGTAGAAGGTACCCAGTTATTAAAATCGCCCACAACAACAATGCCTGTTTTATTGGGTGCAAACAATACTAAGGTTGCAGAAGTATCGCCCGGAAAATAATTGATCCCATCAACGACACCAGCAGGTAAAGAAGCTACAGTACTTGGAGGACTCACAAAAAAAGTAAGTGTATCGCTGCTGGTTTGCAAACCATTGGTAGCTTTTGCAATAATAGTTTGTGTACCCGGTGTTGTAATCGTTGTATTTATGCTGTCCTTTGTTCCGGTAATGGTTGATAATAATGCACCATTAAAATATATCTGAAGCTTACTTCCGGCAAGGCTTCCTTCAGCCACAATAGGCAATGCATCGCCTACTTTCTTTTTTATCGGAACAGGTACAGCAATATATTCCGGTTGACCGAACGGGTTATCGATACGCGCATGCAAGGTAGTATCATAAACAGGAACATACATATCATTACCATCGCTATTAACTTCTTTCAGGCTACCACTACCATTTCTGAAAATTATGGCTATTCTTAAAATCTTCTCTGAGGCATTTTTAATTCCAAAATAATTACGTAGTGAAGTAGAACTATCAATTAAAAAAGACCATTGGTTAGAGGCAGGATAGGTAGCTCGTTCCCATGCAGAGGTAGTCCCCCAAACGGTTCTGACATATTTCCAGTTAGATGAAGAAGTGCTTAATGTAGTTATAACTCCCATTTGCACATATACATCAGTTGTAGGAGTATAATTAAATAATCCCTGATTGCCATAATTGGCATTTACGGTAATAGTAACCGGCTTGGAACTTTCCTGAACAAATGATGGAGACCATGACAGTAATTGCGCCTTCGCAAATGCAGTACAGAAGACAAAAACAAAAAGTAAAAGTTTTTTCATCGCAAGGGGGATTAATGAAAATGACCTTTAACAAATGTATTGAAAAAATGTTCCCTTGCAACCCAATCGCTTATTGATTGAGTTATCCAAAACTGCTGTAATTACTATGTTTGCAATAGCTTAACCGATATAGTATTGGGCTTGAAATTCAAAGAATAGGAAAGCTATAGTAAATCCTAATAAGTCACTGACTCGAGAGCGTGGGCTGACAAAATGATTCTCAATTATAGGCTGAACTAATAATATTACGGCGCTACCGTAATGGAGTTTGATGTAGAGTTAGAGCCCACAGAATTAGTTGCAGTAAGTGTAACGGAATATGTTGCGGCTGTACTGTAAATAAAGGTCGGGTTTTGTGAGCCGCTTCCGCTGCTGCCATCACCAAAGCTCCATAGGTATGTATTAGCTGCTGAGCCGGTATAGGTGAAAGTAACGGTTTGTCCTACGATTGGGTTGGCGGGGCTGTGGCTGAAAGCTGCAGTAGGAGCTTTTTGGCAAGAAGTGAAACCAACTAGTGCCACTATAAGTAAAAATGTGAAATTGAAAACCAGGAATCTCTTTTTCATAGAATGGGAGTTTGTGATTCAAATATAAGAAAGCTTTGCTTAGCACTGAAAAGGTGCTGCGACATAAGCTGCCTTATAAGCAAATATAGTACCGCCATTTAGATTGGGTTCCAATTTTAAACAAGATGCCTTCTGAAAGTCCTATCCAGTAACATATACAGAGGTTCAAAAAAAAGCCTGTAAATAAAATTTACAGGCTTATCATTTTAGGCTGTAGATAGTTTTATCTTTTATGCTCATCATGGTGTTGCTCTGTTGGATGATGGTACCTACCATGTTCGTGACGTTCTGTTCCGCGTCCATCTCTATAATACCAAAAACTTTCTCTTTGATAATATCCGCCTGCCGGCTCTACGTATGCAACACATCCTTGCATTAAGAGTGCTCCAAATAAACATACTGCTATACTTAGTCTTTTCATTTTTATTATTATTAGTTTTAACGGTACAAAGATGATACCGTTTAAATTTTGAATTGCTACACTTTAAGGATGAAGTCTTGCATAAATCACACTATTTCTCTCATTATTAAAGAATCTCCCACTCGAAAGCCATATCAGGTAAGAATTACGGAGAAGCTTTGACTTTATATTGCCCTATATAAATAAAAAAAGTCCCACATTGCTGCGGGACTTAATTTGCTGTTGCGGTATCAGCCGGAATTGAACCAGCGACACAAGAATTTTCAGTACTATATTATGCTGGCAATATCAACGGAATCAAGGTGGAAATCGGTGCTTCTCCGCACCTAAATATAAATACCCCTATTTTTTACGATTATGCTTTTGCCTTTTTTGATGAAAGCTTCATAGCTTTCATCTTCTCTTCCTTTTTGGCAATGCGTTTTTTCCTTTTTATATTCTTTTTTACAAGCTGTTTCATAGTTATTTTTTTGTTGTTTAATATTTCATTCTTAATTACATGCTTATGGGTCTTAGTTGCGCCCATAATTTTTAAAGCATCTCAAATGTACGATTATATTTTTAATAGAATCAAGGGCTATTTTGGGAAAATGAAAGCTAAATCTATCCTACAAATCTAATTATTCTTTACAGGTGATGCTCTGTATAGATTAAAGTATGCAACTTTATTGTTTATAATTTGCCATTGCTCTTGCATTAAAAAAGTGTCTGTTGTTCCATCTTTGTTATACCTTCTTTCAGTGGCCCAAATGTAAACCCAATCTTCATTTTTATCATTAATATGAACGCTTTGCCAGGTCGAAATATCAAACCGCATCGAATCCAAGCCGCTTATATCTTTTGCTGCATAACTTAACAGGTCGTCTTTCTTGCCATGAAACCGATGCCCGTCAGGTGGGTCATAAGTAACTGTATCGGCATAATACTGTCTCATAGAATCAATTTTATTGCTTTCAAACATTTTCCATATTTTGAGAACCATTTGGGCATATTCGGGATGCGAAGGAACCGTTATATCAGAAGAATATGTTGCCTTGTAAGCATACGACAATGTACCTATTGCTCTATTGGGGTCGTTTTTCATACTGCAAGATGATACTGCTAGAATTATACTGGCAGTAAATAAAATTTTCTTCATTTTCTATTTTTTTAAGGTTTCTGATTATTGTTTTACTCTTTAATAACGAATGTACCTTAAAGAACAGGACAAGATAGAAAAATAAAAAAAGTCCCACATTACTGCAGGACTTAATTTGCTGTTGTGGTACCAGCTGAAAAAACCTGTACTTGGCACCGCCAATCACCAACAGTCATAAGCTGTTGACACAGAAACAGTAGATGTAAATACTCGTTTTCAGAAAAGACCGCCAATAACCGCCAATAACCATAGAATGTTTTAATATAGTTTTAGTAATTTATTGGTCTCCAGCAACCTAAAGCCAACGAATCCACGGTGATATTGGAATACTGCATACTTTTGTAAAAAACGGTTTCATGGGGCAAGTAAACCTTGATACAAAACTTTCAGAAAAGATATTCAGCGAGTTAACCTCTCCGTTTGTAGGTGAAAATGGGCTATTAGCAGAAAGTAAAATAAAAAAGCTGTTCCCAGACCAGGTTAACGCCATTAATAGTAAAAAGGAGCTTGATGATGCGATATTGAAATGTAAAGTAGATATTAAAAGGTACAATACTGGTCTTTCTTTGAAGTTTGATAAAGTTGAAGAAAGCATAAATAAAATAGTAAAAGAACAGATAGTGAAAGGTGGTGAAGCACATAGCCCTTTCGATTTGAACAAACTCAATTTAGTAATTGCCCAATTAACACAATACATTCAGGTAAACGGCATTGGCTTCCTTAAAACAATAGAAAAGGTTATAGAAACAAAAGAGCTTGAGGCTGCCAAAAGCCAAATAATGTCCCGTGACGCATTTAATGTTGCTGAATGGGACAGTAAATTAAATAGTATCAATAAAAAAGGCTGGGTAGAAAAGGATATAGCTTCTGAAGCATTCAAATTTAATTCTACTGTTTTAGAACCAATTGAGCATTGTATAAAGGGTTTGTCAGCAATGTTTATTAATATGTACTATGAGCTTGATGGCTTTTATTACGATAATACCGAAGGGGTCGAACCGGAATTCATTTCAAAATACACAACTGCTTTCGAGCAATTAATTAAAGTATTGGACAATTCACGGGCAAAAGCGGTACAATATAAAATTGATAAGGAGTATGAACGGCTTTTCCCAAAGGAAATAAAACAAAAGCTTGCTGACCAAGTAGGATTAGTTTGCTTGTTAGAATATTTATCAGGGCAAAAAACCAAGCAGATTAAAAATGTGATTAAAGAGAACCGGTGGGAAGATTTTAACCGGATATGCCAAAAACTATCGAAAAAAGAGTTTTATAAAGCTCAAGGTATGCAAGAGTATCACTTTATTAAATACACAGAGGGTGGCGGATTTATTTGGGTAGGAACTCCATCCTCTATTGTACCAAGGCTTGGAAGTTTTATTAGAGTTTTAAGCAATATGGGAATGCTTGAACCTCAATTAGAACAAATTGAGATTGCTAAGGCCTTTCACAACTTTTTCAACCTGAAAACAGCGGATATTAAATACCTGGGGAATTGTTACGCCGATCTCAGTGAGCAATCTACAATTTATTATAATGAAATCGAACCATTAGTTAAGGCTGCCTTACTCCCTTAACTCCCCTCAAAAAATAAATTGCCAACTCCTATAAACACGGGAGTTAGGATAGTTTTTTAAAAATGCGTTTTTAACACTTTTGCCGCCGCATTTTTAAAACAGCTCCGCGGTGATACAACACAATAATAAGTTAGATAATAGCAGTGGCCAAGTGGTCTTCACGTGCCCTGCCGTAAGCATATTACGTGAACTGCAAAAGGAAATAGCAGAACTGAAAAGGCTAACTACTGCCCCTACTTCCTCTACCCCCGATGATGTTCTGGACAACGCCGAGCTAATGACCAAGTATAAAATTTCACGTACTACCGCAGCAGACTGGAGGAACAATGGTCTTCAACACTATCGGGTCAGAGGTAAGCTTATACATAAGCGTTCCGATATAGAAGCTTTCCTGCAAAAGTATAAGCACCGCGCTTTTTAATCATAACGATTTAAACAACCTATGCAAAAATTAAAATCATTGTTCCGGCCACCATAAGTGCCATTTAGCGGCTTAAAAACAGGGAGTAAAAAAAACAAGTCAATTTATTTTTAAAAAAACTGAAAATGAAAAAATCTGAAAATATCGGGGATGTTTCCCCAAAAAGTGTTGCCGAGGGCAACACTACGTTAGTGTCAACTCTCACAGTTAGAGTTAATTATGGCTCCGATGAAGATGGCAATGAAATAATTCTTAGAGAGGAGAATATAGACATAGTTGGAGACATCGCCCAACTGGAAACCATTTCAAAGTTGAAATTTGGCGAAGCCGATTACCTTCTTCAATGCTTAGGTATTTATCTAGCGATGAAGTATGGTGATGACGATGAGCTTGCAATTTGCGAGCATTTAATTTGTAGGATCATAGCACACTACTACGCGGAGATATTCGGTGGTTACACTGTGAAATCTCCTTCTTTCCGTAGATATGTCTTTGTACCCGACCCTATAGGGTATTACTTGATTGACATCACACAACTGGTTGAAAATAATTGTTTTTCCGATGAAGAATACGAAGAAGATACCATACGTAAAGTAGAAATTATTGGCGAAGCGAAAGCCCCTTTACTAAGGCAATCCCGCTCGGGGTTACGCTATCAGGATGCCTATAAGCTTAAAGATGTATTTGCGGAGATAGTTGCGTAACCAATTTCCTAGCCCTTACAATCATGCGAACAGAAGCAATATACAGGCCGCCATAATAGGCTTAATAAACCCAGCATTGCCAAATCATTAAGAATACTAATAACGATAATCATAACAACCAATGAAACAGTATAACACAACACACCTTGACCCCGAACAACTCTTAAAAAATGGGGTTTTACACCGGGACTACCTCGCACACGCTTTTAGGTGGGGCAAAGTAGCCATGGATACATTAACAGGAGAAAAAATATGCGATTTCGGTTGCGGACCCGGCTTTCTCGCTGAGATATTATGGCGCAACCGTGTAAACCCAGGTTATTATTTAGGCTTTGACATTCGTCAGCAAATAATAGCCAAAGCCGCATCTAAATATGCAAACCTGAATTGGGCGCAATTTGTATGCCTTGACCTGATAAAGGATACGTATGACTTTGCCGGTATCAATGCCGATAAGGTTACGTCCTTTGAGGTGCTTGAACACGTAGGCCGACAAAATGCAGATAGCTATCTTCAAAGGTTCAAGGAATGTGGCCATGAAAACGCCACCTATTATTTAAGCACCCCTAATTACGATACTAAAGTTGGTGCTGCCGATAACCACACCTACGACAGTGGCGATGGCAGAGGCGTTGCCGTCCATGAATTTACCCATGCCGAGTTACAAGCCTTGCTTGAGAAGCATTTTACAATTGTGAAGAAGTTCGGCACGTTTGCTTCGGTTGGAGATTACAAACCCTTGTTAAACGATTGGCAAAGGCAGATGTACGAAGGCTTAAAGGAATATTATGAGCCTAATATGCTTGCTAATATAATGGCACCCTTCTTTCCTGAACAAAGCCGCAATACCCTGTGGATTCTGAAACGTAAACCTCTAATATCTTAACCCATGAAAAAAATAGGCATTATTAAAAAAATTGAGGTACACCAAACCTACCTCAACATTACTATTGAAACTGAGGGAGCTAAATCCAAAGAGCACTATTTCGTGTTTGACGGAGGTCTGAACGATATACACATCCCAAAAATCTACGAATGGAGTAAAGATGAGTATTCCAACGTTATCAAGAGGTTTAAGGTTGGCGACAGGGTTGAGATCGCATTTAAGGGACACGGTGCGTTATGGGCAACCGCAATAGCAAAACTTCCATCCATAAGAATAGTTAGGAGGGTATCGGTAGCAAAACGTATTAGCAAACCAAAGAAAGTAAAACCAAAGAGTAAATAAATTCTAAAAAACAAAAAAATGTTAAACCAAGAAAAGCTGCCAGAAGCAGCACAGAAAGTCGAGAACGGCGGCAGTACCGTTCAGGAAGAATCTTCAAGCTATGAAGCTGTAATGGCTAAACTGGCTGAAGGGGTTGATGAAAACGCCATGGCAATACTGCCAACGAAGGCAAGAGAGGTAAGGGCAGGCGGTGGCAAAGTGTATAACCATGATTCCAAAAGGCCCGTAAAATTTTACCATGCAAAAGGCGGTTCGCAGGAGCTATCGCTCGTAAAGCGTGTTAACAAGGATACGGGAGTTTACATTAACAAATTCCGTAGCATTGAAAACGGGTTCGGCCTATTCTTCTTTAAGCATAAGAAAGGGGATCAGGTAACTCTGCTCCTTAACAATGGCAAAACACTGGTTGGTCATATTGTATCCAGTAAAAATGTCAGGGGATTTTATTTCCCTAAAAA
>JABCZW010000051.1:14482-15552 GCA_013289475.1 Bacteroidota bacterium | reverse complement strand
AAATATCTTTTCAATTACAAGGAAAAGGCCATGATAAGCGCCCCAAAAAACAAAGCTCCATGAGGCCCCATGCCATAAACCCGAGGCAAGAAAAACAAACCACAGATTGAAGTATAACCTGAATTTGCTGTTCACCCTGTTTCCGCCTAAAGGAATGTATAGGTAGTTTTTCATCCAATTGCCAAGGGTAATGTGCCAGCGTCTCCAAAACTCTGTAATGCTTTGCGATATATATGGGTTGTTGAAATTCTCAGGGAATTTGAATCCCATCATTTTTCCGAGTCCAATAGCCATATCGGAATAGCCTGAGAAGTCAAAGTATATCTGAAATGTATAGGCTAAAATCCCAATCCACCCGGTAAAGGAATCCATGATGTGATAATTCGATGCAAACACACCATCAGCCACCCATATATACTAAAATTGGGGTTAATGAAGCATAAGTATATATACTATTTTAGAATAATACTTGCTTTATTAATCTCGTTCCTAATATACCAATCAAGCTTAGCTAAAAATATATTTTGCAACCAGTTATTAATTAGCAACCCACTAAGTAGCTACTAAATATGGTTTTCAGTAGTATTCTATTTCTGTTTTACTTTCTGCCATTTTTTCTGCTTATTTATTTTATAGCGCCGAAAAAGTTAAAAAACACGGCACATTACTATGCCAAAGGCTACCTGGAAGAACATACGAATATCCAATGGGGATATGTTTGATGTGGATATGGAAGATGCCATGAACCTTATTTTTTCATTACCAGGGCCTAAAATGGCATATCCTGATGTGAAATTTGAGAAAGACTCGACTAAAACCAGGCCAAATGTACTTACTGTTGGCGATAGCTATTACTGGGGCTGGTTTGCAGCACACGATATAGTAAATGGATTCTCGAAATCGAGCGAATTTTGGTATTACTACAAAAGACTGGAGAATAAAACAGTAAGTGAAAAAGAATTACGGAATGAACTGGCAAAACAGGATGTTTTTATAATACTTGCAACTACTCATAACTGGGCAGATATAGGATGGGGATTTATTGAGAACACATATAATATATATAAAGG
>JABCZW010000051.1:7183-14472 GCA_013289475.1 Bacteroidota bacterium | reverse complement strand
AGATAAGAGCACGCATTTCAAATTTTGCTTCTATAATATCTCACCATTCTTTGTATTATTTTATATTTGCCACAAATAGCCCAAAACGAACGGTGAAAAAATTATACCTGGTTTTTTCTTTCTTTTTACTGCTGAGCGCAAGTGCTTTTGGGCAATTTGAGCAGGCCGTGGCCCACACCAAGGTTATATATATATATAACTTCACCAAGTTTATTGAGTGGCCACCCGATTACCACCAGGGAGACTTTGTAATTGGTGTTATTAATGCGAGTCCTGTTTTATTGAGTGAATTGAATAAATTAGCCACCCAGAAAACATCTGGGAACCAGAAGTTTGTGATAAAAAACTTTAAATCGGTTGAAGAAATTGATAAGTGCAATATTTTATACATACCGGAAGGCAGTAACAATATGCTAACGGAAGCGTTAAAGAAACTACATGGCACCAGCACACTTCTTATAACTGAATCAGAGGGGGATGCGAAAAAAGGCGCTGCAATTAATTTTATATGGAAAGACAGCAAACAAGCTTTTGAACTAAATAAAGCCAATGCCGAAAAGAACCACCTTACGGTGAGTTCGAGTTTAAAAACACTGGCAGCGGTGAATATTGAATAAAATGAAGCATATACGCTACATATTCTCTTTTATATTGCTACTAAGTAGCATGTATGCTTATGCGCAGAATGATAATCTGTCAAATGCATATTCCTGCTACCAGAGAGCCAGTGTTGATAGTGCCAAAATGTTTATTGACAGGGCAATAAAAGAAGATATTAACAAAAACAATGCACAGGCATGGTGTATCAGGGGCTTTATATATAAAGATCTTTACAAAAAATATGAAACAGGTAAAATAAGGTCGGCTTCGAGAGACACCGCTATTAGTGATTTATTTATTGCTTATCGCCTGGATTCGGTTAGCCAGGAAAACAAAACCAACACATATGCCGGGCTTGATTTCCTTGCTGCAACGTATGAAAATGATGCTGCATCCAATATGGATTCTATACATTTCCACGAGGCTATAGTTGCATACAATAAGCATAAATCTGTAATGAAAAGAATAAAACATATAACAAACATTAATACACTTGATGTGCAGTTTTACGATGCTTTGGGTGAAATTTACTCTTTATATTTTGCTGGAGTTAATGATTTTGAACAAAAACGTAAATACCTAGATTCAGCCAGGAAAGCTTACGATGCTGTATTGGCAATAAATCCTGATGATTATAGCGCTAACTATGGATTGGGAAGATTATACTATAATCAGGCTGCCAATATAATGACAAACCTGCCCTTTGATGCTCCATTGCCATTACTTAATAAAACACAGGATACATGCGCTCATTTGGCAAAATTGTCACTTCCGTATCTTGATAAGGCGCATAAGTTGGAACAATTAAAGATTGAGCCTGTAAAAGGCCTTGAAGGTGATTATTACCTGCTTCATTCTACCGACAATTATTTGTACTACAGGAACCTTGAAGACAAGCTTAGGCAGCAAAAAAACAATAAAGAAGACCCTGAGGTTTTACAGGCAAAATACAATGAATTTATTACTCTTGGAGATAACTTTTTGAAGATAAAGGACTATGAAAAAGCCAAAGATTCCTATGAAAGTGCCCTGCAAATAAGGCCAAACGAAAAGTACCCTAAAGATCAGTTACAGGTGATCGAGAGTATAATTGGGCAGAACAAAAAGTAAAGCTCAAAGAAATAATGTTACATTTGTAACAGTTACCCATTCAGCTATTTATGAAGTTCCGCTTTACTATTGGAAGAAGGATTGGAATTGGTTTTGGTACCCTTATAGTACTAACGCTGGCTGCATTTGTAACAACCAATCTCACTTTAAAGAATGGCCGCGAAAAGACCAACGAAGTAACCAACGTTTATACCCCTTCTGTTTCCTTATTAACCAGGCTTGATTTACTGGTAGTAAACGCCCAAATGCTTATTACCAATTGGGTATTTATACAAAACCCCGATGATGTGCCCGGCAAAATAGCCATGCGTAAATTACTGAAAGAAGATTACCCAGGTCTTAAGTCACAAATCAAGCAATATGAAACCAAATGGACCAATGAGCACACCAAGAAAACGGTAGATAGTTTATTTGTTCAGATAGACTCTCTTTTCTATACAGATAAGCAGATAATGCTTCAGTTAAATTCATTTGCAAGCTACGAGGATGCCTCTATAGATATGGTTATGAGACCTATGGCTGATGAAAATGGGCAGGTAACGCTTCAGTCGCAGTCAATATTACATAAACTGGAGGATGTGATTGACCGGGAACAGCAGGATGCAGGGCAGGTAACCACTCAAATGTTAGACTCCTTTAGTATACTTAACAGTATTGTTAGTTTACTAGGTATTACCTTGCCAATAGGTGGTATTATTATTGCCATTTTTACTGTAAACAGCATTGTAAAGCCCATACGCCAATTACGCGATATGCTTTTAACTATGGCACGGGGTGTTCTGCCTACTTTAGTAACTAAAGAAACAGGAGACGAAATCGGAGAAATGTCGGCAGCCATGAATAATATGGTTGGAGGTTTTAAACGAACTACCGAATTTGCCAATGAAATAGGTAGGGGAAACTTCACATCAATATATGAACCATTAAGTGGCGAAGACAGCCTTGGGCAAGCGTTGCTAAAGATGAGAACAGATCTATATGAAAATGAACAGGTACTTGAAAGGAAAGTAATTGAAAGAACAGAAGAAGTAGTAAGGCAAAAACAGGAAATTGAGGTTAAAAACAAAGAACTCGAAATACTTTATAAGCACGTAACTGATAGTATACGGTATGCTAAACGCATACAGGAATCTATATTACCACCTGAAAACCTTATTCACAAATTATTGCCTGATTCGTTTGTTTTCTTTAAGCCTAAAGATATAGTTAGCGGAGACTTTTACTGGGTTAGCGAAAAAGATAATAAGGTCTTGTTTTCAGCTATTGATTGTACCGGGCATGGCGTACCTGGGGCATTTATGTCTTTGGTAGGTTATAACTTGCTTAAAGAAATAACCGATAACATGACTCATTTGAACCCAGCCAAGATATTAGATGGATTAAGTGAAGGGGTTCGTAATACACTGCATCAGTTTGACAATAAATCATCGGCAAAAGATGGTATGGATATTGCATTTTGTATACTAGATTACAAAAAAATGGAGCTCCAGTATTCAGGCGCTATGAACTCTTTATACTTAATACGTAACCGAAATATTCAGGAGATAAAAGCAGATAAATTATTTATTGGTTACTCTTACAGTGAAGAACAAAAGACCTATACAAACCATACTGTTAAACTTCAAAAAGGAGACTGTATTTATATATCATCTGACGGGTATGCCGACCAGTTTGGTGGACCAAATGGCAGAAAATATATGATAAGCAGTTTCAGGCAATTGCTGTTAGATATCCATCAGAAATCATTGGATACCCAAAGAGATATACTAGAAGCTAAGTTTGATGCCTGGAAAGGTGACCTTGACCAGGTAGATGATATTTGTGTAATGGGTGTCCGTATTTAAAATAGCTTATACCCTCACCCCCACTACCAGCATATCATCCAACTGCGCTGTATTTTCTTTCCAGTATTCCAAATAAGCACTTATTTCTACTTCTTGCTCCTGCATTGTTTTCTCACGCAATGAAAGGAGAAGGTCTTTGAATCGCTTAAGTCCTAATTTTTTACTCGCCATACCACCAAATTGATCTATATAGCCATCTGTAAATAAGTAAAAAGTATCGCCTTTATGCAATTGAATAATATAAGTACCATAATCCTGGTCAACAGGTGAAAAACCACCAATGGTGCGGGGAGTTGGCTTTATCTCTTCAATTTCGTTTATGCCATCACGTATTATCCACAGGGGGCGTAATGCACCCGAATAATTCAACTTCATACTATCTATAGAAGGAATAATAACACATAGCGCAATATCCATACCATCGTAAGTAGAATCTTCGCTTTCTGACTGGTGCAACGAGGCCTTTACGCCCTGGTTCAATAGTTTTAATATTTCACCCGTATTCTGGGTTTGGTAAACAGCATCGCTTAGTTTCTCAGAGCATAACATGCTCATAAAACCACCCGGTACACCGTGCCCTGTACAATCCGCTGCTGCGAGTATTATCTTTTCATCTTTCTTCGTAATAAAATAAAAATCGCCACTCACCACATCTTTAGGTTTAAAAAAAACAAAGCTCTGAGGTAAAAGATTATACAAATTCGATTTATCAGGTAGCATAGCCCTTTGTATCCTTTCGGCATAACTGATGCTTTGTGTAATCTGGTAATTTTTTTGCTCTATTACCCGGCTATCTTTTTTACGCTGAACACTGGTGAGATATGCAAATATTGAGAATACCAGAAGCACCAGCAGAATACCGGAGCCGGAATAAATTATAGTACGGTTACGTTTGGTTTCTTCTTGTTGCAAGGCTTCCTTTTTTTCATTTTCAGCTTTATCAGCAGCATCTTTCTTCTCATTAGTGTAATTCATCTGGGCACTCAAGGTCTTCAAGGTGCTTTGCTGGCTAAAAATAGTGTCGCGCACAGCTACGTATAATCTATAATGCGCAAGTGCATTGGCTCCATCACCCTTCTTCTCGTATATTTCGCTCAACGTCTTCTGCGCATTCATAGCGATATCAAGCGACCCGATTTGTTTTGCCATATCGAGGCTTTTGTAACTATAATCGAGTGCTTCCGCAAACTTATTATCAGCCAGGTAAATGGAAGCCATCTGGTCGAGAGAACGTGAGATACCGTCATTATCTTTTAATTCTTCAAATATTTGTTTGGCACAAAGCACATAACTCATTGCACTATCATACCTTTTTTCTGTCCTGTAAATACTTCCTATATACATAAGCGCAGAGGCCACTCCATCTTTATTATTTATTTTGGTAAATAGCTGAAATGACTTCCTCATATGCGCCAGTGCAATATCATGCCGCTCCACTGTTTCATATAAATTACCAACACTAACCAGAGTTGAAGCCATATAATTAGTGTCTTTTAACTGGTAAAATATGTGCAGTGCTTTATGAAAATACTCAAGCGCATTTGTAGTATCTCCTTCATGGTTATATACTGCCCCAATGTATTTATACGAAATACCCATGCCATCTTTATAATCAAGTGTATCGTATATTTTTAGCGCTTTTAATAAATAATCAAGCGAGTGGGAATAATCACTTTCGTAGTTAAAAATAACACCCATATTATTATATGAATTGGCAATGCCAATTTTATAATGCAGGGCATTAGAAAGTCTCAATTCTTCAACTGCCAATGAATCGGACATTTGATAACTGCCTGTATACACTAATTGGAGGACAAGAGTATTGATGGTCTTGACTTTATTAGTATCGCTCTTGCTTCTTTTTAAAACCGAGAGCATAGAATCTATCTTAGTTCGCTCTGAAACTATCTGAGCATCAAGACAGGGCATGCCTTTAATGAAGAATAGTGCAATAAACAGGTATAGAAATTTAGTTTTCAATTGAGCAGATGCTTGTTTTACAAAAATATCTTTTTTAATTGCATTTCAAACATCCTGTATATAAAAGCTCAAAACTGGGTTAAAGCAATAAAAATTACAGCCCAGTGAAATATCATACTGGTCTCAATGGCAAGCGGATAAAACAGATCGGGCCTGTTAGGTCTGCTTAAAGGAACCACTATAGCAACTTCGAGAGCTGAAATACATAATGCAGTGGCCGCTTTTGAAGAAAGATGAAAGTACTGAAATTGCAACAATACTACAAATACAAAAACCATTAAAAACCACATAGCAATTCGTAAAGTAAATTTCACTCCAAGCAAAACAGGCAAGCTCTTTATACCGTTTTTAGAATCGTGCGCCACATCACGTATATCAAATGGAATAACCAAAACAAACACAAAAAGGAAACTCCGTGCAAACACACATAGCACATCCGGATTAAACAAATTGGTTACACCTGAATGGTATGCAACCGGAATAAACGTGGTAAGCCAGGCATATGCCAAGGATATCCAGAGAATTTTCAACCAGGAAATATCACGCAGTCTTTTCCAGCCACTTTTTGTTGGAATAACAGGCAAGCTATAGCCAAGGCCAAGTATGCCAACCGGAATAAGCAAAACCCAAACCATGACCGGCATATAAAACATTAAAACTGCTGCTGCCACAAAAGAAACCCCAGTAATTATGTAATAAGCGGCTTTATGTTCATCAGCCCAATGGTGGCGTTCTTCATTCCTTTCCTCAGGTAACATTTTACTACGATGATATATGCGATGAAACCCATAAAGGAAAAGTGTTGCAAAGAACACTAAGGCAATTACTTTGGCATCTCCGTTATTTCCATAAAGTAAAAGAGCCGTCTTGGCAGTAAAAGTTGCCGCACATAGCGAAACATAAATATTTGAAAAAACAAGAAATCGAAATGCTGAAACGAGCATTTTCATAATATGCTTACTGATTGTTAAGCAGTATAAGGTTTGTTACTATACCAGCAGCAAGCCCTACACCACTCCATAAAAACGACCTTAGCATCCGTTTGCGGCTTGCGGTTAAATAATACCCATATAAATACGGGTCTGTATTGGCAATTTTCAAATCTCTTACACTTTTATGCCTGACATGCACAGCAGGGTATGTCATTATACCATCAAACAAAAAAGGCGGGCCAAAAGCAAATATGCTTCCAACGGTAGCCCCGGAAGCAAACCCTACAGCAAAGGCTGCAATTGAAATACCAACTGCATGAAACCCTTTTTCCGCATCTTGCTCGCCTGCTATAAATTTACGGGCATCATCAACTGTAAAATCATGCCCAATCAAAGTATCATATATATAATATACATCTTCCTTACCTGTACTACCAAACTTAATAGAGAATACTCCTTCTTTATCTATCTCAATTTTTTTATGCTTGCGCGATTTTGGGTCTATAACTGTAATATTCATTCCAACAGTATCTACCACCTGTGTCACAAACACTTTACCACTATTTAACAGAACCGTATCGGGTATAGCAGTAATAGGGGAAGACTGTGAATAAACATTTAGGTAAAGGAAAAGAAAGGAAAATATTGATGCGAAAACTTTCATTGTTGCAAAGATAGGGATTTATCAGGCTTAATGATGCGTTATGAATGGTGAGTTATGAATGAAAGATATCATTCAATTAAACTCAATTCATGTCACTTTATCAGCCTCTTTTTTCATAAATTTGCGCCCTTATATTTTGCAACATAAAACTATGCAGAC
>JABCZW010000051.1:0-7173 GCA_013289475.1 Bacteroidota bacterium | reverse complement strand
GCCATATTGGCCCTCGCAGCAACGATGTAAAAGAGATGCTCAATAAGATAGGATACTCGACTATTGATGAACTTATTAACGCTACCGTGCCTCAGTCCATTAGACTCAGCAAGCCCCTGAAATTACCTGAAGCTATGACCGAGAATGAATACATGGCGCATATTAGCGAACTAGCTGATAAAAACAAGGTGTTCCGCACCTACATTGGGCTTGGGTATTATAACTGTATTACCCCCGCGGTAATAAGGCGCAACGTGTTAGAGAATCCGGGATGGTATACAGCCTATACCCCTTACCAGGCTGAAATATCGCAAGGCAGGCTTGAGGCATTACTTAACTTCCAGACCGTAGTATGTGATCTTACCGGCATGCCTATAGCTAATGCATCATTGCTTGATGAAGCAACAGCCGCTGCCGAAGCTATGATCATGTTCTACCATTCAAAGCCTAAGGAAAAAGAAAGTGCTCATACATTCTTTGTTTCAGAAGATTGTTTCCCTCAAACTATTGATGTGCTGCGCACCCGCTCTGCACCATTGGGAATAACCATTACCGTTGGAGACGTAAATACCGCTCAATGGGATAATGTTTTCGGGGTTTTAGTTCAATACCCTGCTGCTAATGGAAAAACCACTGACTATAGTTCATTAACCAAAACATTGCACGATAAGGGCATTTATATTGCCGTAGCATCTGATTTGCTTGCTCTTACATTATTAACTCCTCCGGGAGAATGGGGCGCAGATGTGGTTGTAGGCAACTCTCAGCGCTTCGGTGTACCCATGGGATATGGTGGCCCTCATGCTGCCTTTTTTGCCACCCGCGAGAACTTTAAACGCATACTACCGGGCCGTATTATTGGCGTATCAGTAGATGCTGAAGGGAACAGGGTATTACGCATGGCCTTACAAACCCGCGAACAACACATACGCCGCGAAAAAGCTACATCTAACATTTGTACAGCACAGGCATTGTTGGCAGTTATGGCTAGCATGTATGCCGTTTATCATGGCCCGCAAGGAGTAAAAAATATTGCTAAAAAAGTGCACCAATATGCAAGCTTTTTAGCTCTTACTTTAGACAGGCTTGGCTACCTGATTTCTAACCGCGATTTTTTTGATACTGTCGAGGTAAATTTACCACAAGGTGTAGACGCAGAAACCATTAGAAATTCAGCCTTGAAAAATGGTATTAATTTCAACTATATTGCTGAGCAAAAAATCTGCATAAGTTTAAATGAAACCACATCGCAAAATGACCTTGCCGATATCATCAACATTTTTGCCTCAGCGGCAGGTAAAGATTCTATTGCAGTTACCTCAAATGAAATACAGGCAACCGAGAACTTTTTAAAGCAAGATTCTTTGGTAAGAAAGAGCCCTTACCTGCAACACCCGGTGTTCAATACTTATCACTCTGAGACCGAAATGATGAGATACATTAAGCATCTGGAAAACAAAGACATATCACTTACACATTCGATGATAAGTTTAGGATCTTGCACTATGAAGCTCAATGCTGCAAGCGAACTTTACCCTATAACCATGCCGGGCTTTGCCAGTATGCACCCGTTTGCCCCATTAGACCAGGCAAAAGGGTATGCCAAAATGCACGATAATTTAGAGAAATACCTGTGTGAAATTACAGGCTTTAAAGGTGTATCATTACAACCTAATTCAGGGGCACAAGGCGAGTATGCCGGATTGCTTGTAATCAGGGCTTACCACCATAGCAAAAATGAGGGACACAGAAACATTGCACTTATACCTGCTTCGGCACACGGAACCAACCCGGCAAGTGCGGCTATGGCAGGCATGCAAATTGTGGTGGTAAAATGTACTGAAAACGGTAATATCGATATGGTTGACTTGAAGGAAAAAGCAACCCTGCATAAAGACAACCTTTCGTGCTTTATGGTTACCTACCCTTCCACCTACGGAGTGTTTGAAGAAACCATTTCCGATATAACCAAGATCATCCACAAAAACGGCGGACAGGTTTATATGGATGGGGCTAATATGAATGCTCAGGTGGGCCTTACCTGCCCTGCAAAAATTGGCGCCGACGTATGCCACCTTAACCTGCATAAAACATTCGCTATACCACACGGTGGTGGTGGACCGGGCATGGGCCCAATTGGGGTAGCCAAGCATTTGGTGCCTTTCTTACCGGGCCATAATATATTACAAAACGATCCTCATGCTATTCATGCAGTATCGGCTGCCCCTTGGGGAAGCGCTTTGATATTGCTTATCTCGTATGGATACATACGCATGCTGGGGCCAGACGGAGCAACTGACGCAACCAAATATGCCATATTGGGCGCTAACTATATTAAAGCCTGCCTGAAAGATCATTACAAGATACTTTACACAGGTACTCATGGCAATGTAGCCCATGAGCTTATCCTTGACTGTAGCGAATTTAAACGCAGCGCTAGTGTAGAAGTAACCGATATAGCTAAACGCTTAATGGATTACGGCTTCCATGCTCCTACAGTATCATTCCCAGTTCATGATTCATTAATGGTTGAACCAACCGAAAGCGAATCGAAGGAAGAACTTGACAGGTTTGCAGAAGCTATGATATCGATACACAAGGAAATAGTTGAAGTAATTGATGGCAGAGCTGATGTAACCGACAACGTATTGAAGAATGCTCCGCATACAGCTAAGTCACTCATATCAGACAACTGGAACCATAAGTACAGCCGTGAAAAAGCTGCTTACCCACTCCATTGGCTCAGGGAAAATAAATTCTGGGTACCGGTGGCAAGGGCCGATAATGCTTATGGCGACCGCAATTTAATGTGTACCTGTCCTCCCATTGAAGAATATGCAACGGCCTCAACCGAAAATCATCACGAAGTAACCCCAACAGCATAATGTCAACTGCCAGCAAAGAAATAAAAAAGGTAACCACACACGTACTTCAGGAAATGAAGGAGAAGGGCGAGAAGATAGCCATGTTAACTGCGTACGATTTTTCAATGGCACGCATTGTAGACCATGCCGGTATTGATGTAATATTGGTGGGCGACTCAGCGTCGAACGTAATGGCAGGGCACGAAACCACCCTACCAATTACATTGGACCAGATGATATACCATGCATCATCGGTATTACGGGCTATAAACAGGGCATTAGTTGTAGTTGACTTGCCTTTCGGAACTTACCAGGGCAATTCTAAAGAAGCCCTTAATTCTTCCATACGCATCATGAAGGAATCAGGGGCACATGCAGTAAAACTGGAAGGCGGAAAAGAAGTAGAAGACTCTGTAAAACGTATCATCTCTGCCGGAATACCGGTCATGGGACATTTAGGCTTAACCCCACAATCTATTTACAAATTCGGGACATATACTGTAAGAGCAAAAGAAGAAGATGAAGCCCATAAGCTTATTGAAGATGCTTTAGTATTACAGGAAGCAGGCTGTTTTGCAATTGTATTGGAAAAGATACCTGCTAAGCTTGCAGCTGAAGTAACGAGCAAGTTATCAATACCAACTATAGGTATTGGAGCCGGTGGTGCCTGCGATGGCCAGGTACTTGTATTACACGATATGCTGGGTATAACCAATGAATTCCATCCACGTTTTTTACGCAGGTATCTCAACCTCTACGATGAAATTACAGGAGCGGTTAGCAATTACATTTCTGATATAAAGAAGAAGGATTTCCCTAACGATAAGGAGCAATACTAAACAAAGAAACCTTTCTCTGTTTTTTACGTAAAAGACGTATATCTTACTATTTCATACTCAACCTATAAGAGTATATCTTTACATTAAATAGTTAATCCGCATTATTAATGAAAGTCTTTGGTATTATTGTTGCTGCTATGCTGTTAAGCGCTGTGCCTGCCACAAAGCATACACCAGCTACAGCCATGCGCACTATTGACAATAAGGCGTTTAAGCGGGGCGAAAAACTTAATTACCGCATACATTATGGCATTATTGATGCAGGCACAGCAACTATTAGCGTGGAGAATGAAAACAAAGTAGTTGATGGAAGAAACACTTACCATATTATTGGCACAGGTAATTCAACCGGGGCATTCAACTTCTTTTTTAAAGTTCGAGATAAGTACGAAAGTTTTATTGATGAGAAAGCCATTTGCCCTGTGGTCTTCTCCCGTCATGTTGATGAGGGTGGATTTAAATTCACCCAGGACGAGGTATATGACCAGGAATACCATAAGGTAAATAGCAACGGTAAAGAATATACTATACCTGCCTATGTCCAAGATATGCTTTCAGCATTTTATTATGCCCGCACATTTGACTATACCAAGGAAAAACCCGGCAAAATTGACAGTGTAATGACTTTTGTTGATAATGAGGTTTGGCCGTTACGCATTAAGTTTATAAAGCGTGATACACTGGATTGTGATTTGGGTAAGATACGTTGCATGGTGTTTGAACCTATGGTGCAAAAAGGACGCATTTTTAAACATGATGATGACCTTCAGGTATGGATATCGGACGATGCATCTCATGTGCCTATACGTGCACAAGCCAATGTTTTGGTTGGCTCTATAAAACTTGATCTTGAATCTTATTCAGGCTTGGTTAGTGACCTGGCAATAGTGAAATAAGATTATAAATCCTGCATTTTAGCGGTAATCCTTCCCACAAAATCTTTATCGTCGGGGCTTATAACAATAGCATCTCCCTGGCGGGTACGAATAATAACCATATTGTTTTGATTGGTTGCATACCATTTCATATCACCCAAAACTTTGTTGTAGTAGTTACCATAATAACCAAACAAGCCTCCTACCCCAAACGTCCTTGAAGTTCCATCCAGTTCACGTTCTTTCAATGCACGTATTTCCAGAATATCTTTTACATGAATTACCTCATCTCCCATAAGCCTGTTAATAGCTATGTCAAAATTACCCACCACGTATTTTTTAGGGGCATATAAATAGCAACCAACATTTATTGAAACAAAAAGCAAAATACTGATTGAATGCAGAATAACAGTTCGCATTCTTCCATTAGCCCTGCGAATAGAACGGATTGCAATGTAACAAGCAAAGACTGCAAGCAGCAAACTAAATGTAGTTATAACTTTTGCTGTAGTATCAAGCGAAGCGGTATATATAATACTTAGCACAGTAAGATAAATTTTAATTTATGCGTTGTCTGTAAAATTTACATGGCGTGGATGCGGATGCAAATTCGGGTCGATTCTTTTAAGCGGTATATTGGTAACAGGATTAATGATCATAGGTATCTTCTCAATACGTGTTTCGCTGGTGTCTAAACCAAATGCCTTTGTTTCTGACTGGGCAAAGTGTTTGATGTAGAAATAACTGCGCAGGATAAAGCTTTCTCTAAGGTCAAATTCATTTTCAAAAGAGAGGAATTTCTCAAGCACCACAAATTTAAAATCAGATGCCAGGTGATATTTTTGCAGTGAAGGATAACGGCTAACAATATTCAGTTCTTTATTCTTTACCATTTCCTCAACTACTTTCCTGAACAATACATTTATCCGTGCCTGTACGCGGAAACCAAGTCGGAACTCTACACGTATTACCTTGTCATCCTCCATTTCCTGAACACTATATTCCATAGTATATGGATGATCGGTACGTTCAATATGTACAAACCAGTATATATCCGCCCTCTTTGGCTGACGGCTGAAAATAGAATAAATTATTTTTTGCTCTATCTCCTCAAAATTATTGGCTTTGGTCAGATAGATAAGGTTTGAAGCAAATTTAGAAACAGTTATATCGGCACTCAAATCTTTTAATAGTGGTATATGCTCACGCAAGGGAACAAAGTTCAGGAATCGGTTATTGATCTTCCTTGCTCTGTACCATACATACATAATAAATATCAAGGCAAATTCAAATATCAGGAACATGAACATATTTACAACCTTTACACTATTCGCCACAAAGAAGGAGCCTTCAACAGTAATGAACATAAGTAAAATAGGAGTTACCACATACCATTTGTAATGCTGCCTGAAACGTAGAAAATATGACATTAAAATGGTAGTCATTAACATGGCTATGGTTATAGAAAAACCATAGGCCACGGTCATTGCCTCCGAGGTTTTAAAGTACAGCACAGCAAGCACACAGCCCATACATAATATCCAGTTAATGCTTGGTATGTAAATTTGTCCGCGTATATCAGTAGGGTACTTAACCGTAACACGTGGCCAGAAGTTAAGGATTATCGCCTCTGAAATGAGCGTATATGATCCACTGATTAAAGCCTGACTTGCAATAATACAAGCGGCGGTTGCAATAATAGTACTTGGAATAAGAAAACCCACGGGTACTATTGAAAAGAAAGGATTAACATCACCCAGGTTTTCTTTATTCTGGAGCATAACCCATGCGCCTTGTCCTAGGTAGTTAAGTACTACAGCAGTCTTAACAAATATCCAGGCCATGCGTATGTTTTTTCTTCCACAATGTCCCAAATCAGAATACAATGCTTCTGCGCCTGTAGTACAAAGGAAAACAGCGCCCAACAACCAAAAACCTTTAGGATGGGCAGTTAAAAGCACAGCAGCATAATGAGGGCTAAGAGCGGCAAATATTTGAGGATAATGAAACAACTGGATAACACCTAATATAGCGAGCATACTGAACCAAAGAAACATAATTGCCCCAAATGAGCCACCCACAACCTTTGTACCAAAACGCTGAAACAGGAACAAGGCAACAATAATGCCTAATACAGTTCCAACCACCAAGTCATTACCAGGGACAAAAGTATGTTCCAAGCCTTTAACACCACTGAGTCCTTCTATAGCTGAAGAAATACTGATAGGAGGAGTAATAATACCATCGGCAAGCAAAGCTCCTGCACCAATAATGGTAGGTAGAAAGAGCCTTTTATCAAATCGCTTTACCAGTGCATATAAAGAAAATATACCACCCTCCCCATGGTTATCGGCTTGCAGTGTAATTATAATGTATTTGAAAGTTGTTTGAAGTGTGAGTGTCCAGAATATACATGAAATAGCCCCAAAAACTACTTCTTTAGTGGCTCCACCCGCTTCTTTAAGAATAGCATGCATGGTATAAAGCGGTGAGGTACCTATATCACCAAAAATTATACCTAATGTAACCAGGAGGCCGGCAGTCGTTACTTTCTTGAAATGCTCTGAAGACATATATTACTGAATATTGATAGAG
>JABCZW010000050.1 GCA_013289475.1 Bacteroidota bacterium | reverse complement strand
CGAAATTTATGATGAGTACGGCAATATTGCTAAGCGCGGGTTTGGAGACAAAGTGGATGTTACCGACCTGAAGAAAGGCATTTACTACCTGAACTGGGATAATAGCATGACTCAATTTGTTAAGAAGAAATAGTATTCATTACAGATATTAGAATAAACCCGGGGATGTCCTCGGGTTTCTTTTTTTAAACCATGATTAAGAAAATTGAACACCTTGGAATAGCAGTTAAGAATATAGAAACTGCCAATGCCGTTTATGCCAAATTACTGGGAGTAGCATCTTATAAAAGTGAGAACGTAGAATCGGAAAATGTAATCACTTCTTTTTTTAAAGTAGGTGAAAGCAAAATAGAACTCCTTGAAGGAACATCAGCCGACAGTCCTATAGCCAGGTTTATTGATAAAAAAGGTGAAGGCTTACACCATATTGCTTTTGAAGTGGAAGATATAGAGAAGGAAATGGAGAACCTGAAGAAACAAGGATTTACTCTTTTATCAGATAAGCCTAAGCGTGGGGCCGATAATAAGCTTATCTGCTTTGTGCACCCTAAAAGCGCCAGCGGTGTGCTTATAGAACTTTGCCAGGAGATAAAGAAGTAGTTACTTACCCTCGAAATATTCAAACAGGTTGACCTGTGGAGTACAGTGCAGGGTTTGTATACCAATACTACCGGCCGCATTTACATTCTGAATAAGATCGTCAACAAAAAGGGTTGAAGAAGGATTAAGAGAGTTTTCCTTGAGCACATGCTCAAATATTACTAAATCAGGTTTGCGCATACCCATTTTGCACGAATAATATTCTTTATGAAACATCTGCTTCATTGCACCCTCGCCATGTGCTTCATCCATCATTTGCATTACTGCGGGCAGGTGTATGTCATTTGTATTACTCAGCAACAATACCTTATACTTGTTTCTTAACCTCTTTACCAATTGTACCTTTTCTTTCGGGAATCCAATAAGCAAAGCATTCCAGGCATTATCAACCTGTTGTGCGGTTATATTGGCCGGCAACCACTTAAGTACCACTTCCCTGAAATAAGCAGGACTTACCAAGCCCTTTTCAAATTCATCGAAAACACCATGCTGCATTTGCTGCGAATATTGCTGCTGAAAATCTTTAGCCCCAAGCGCTATAAATGCCTGCTGGGTAAGGGAATAGTCAATATCGAACAGCACACCGCCCAGGTCGAAGATGATGGTTGTAATATTTTTAGACACTTTTTGGTTCATAGTAATGCACAAATCTTTAAATTCGCTGCCTCAAAATTATTGAGGGCCTATAGCTCAGACGGTTAGAGCAGCGGACTCATAATCCGTTGGTCGTAGGTTCAAGTCCTACTGGGCCCACCGAAGCGGACGGATTGATACTTTCAAGTATCAGTCCGTTTTCGTTTCTCTTCAAACCATCTGATAATCTTAACATTTCTGCAAGTATATAGTTAGTTCTTGTGGTTAGATATTTCCCCTCTTGTTTTGAGTATATCATTCCTTCTGGATAGACAATACCTTGCAGCTTTTGTTTGCAAATATAATCACCAGAAAGCCATATCTTACAGAGATTGCCACTAAAATTCACTGAAAAATTTATGTACTTATCTAGGTTAGATAGCCTAAAATCAACTTTCCCAAGCTCATCCCTTATTTGCCCTTCCTCTTCTTTAAAACGGGCTGTATGCTTTTCATATAGCTCCTTATTTATATCACCAGTTACAAATCTTGACTCTATCTTATCTATTTTACCCTTAATCTCTGCCAATCGCTTCTGAATAGAAAGCCTGTTTAATTCATTCTTCTTATTCATATAGCTAAAAGTCAGAGCTAACTGCTTTTTTAGTGGTTCTATATATTTACTATCAATAGAACGGGATTTTAATTGCTCCTCAAATGCTCTTTTCATTGCATTGGCATTAATATTACAATTACATCCCTTTTTTTGGCATCTGTAATAATATATCTTCTTTTTACGATTAATATACCCTGTCATTGGAGTACCACAGGCGGCACACTTTGTAAAGCCCTTTAATGGCAAGGCCTCGTTCATTGGGTTTTGTGTATAACCATGAGCATTTTGAGATACTACATTATTAGCCTTTAAAAATATGTCTCTACTAATAAGAGCTTCATGCCTTCCCCTTACTAAAAAATTGCACCTATATTTTCACCAACTAATCTTGAGCGCAATTACCCTAATCCCTCCCCTTACCATTTATGCCACTTTTATCGTATTAATCTTTTATAAATGATATTGATAGCACTACTTTTGATTTGAGTGTGAAGAACCCAAATGCACCGGAAGAAGCTGCCCTGAGAAGCCCAATAAAGATATTGGAAGAAATGGAAACACTGGATATACAAACGAATGAAGTACTCCTAACAATAAAGGAATTGATATAAAAATGAACCAGTTGCAGTCTGATTATATAAACATACTAAATACGCTTAAAGAGAAGATACGACAGGCACGCATTAGGGCAAGCGTTGCAGTTAATGTTGAGTTGTTACAGTTGTATTGGGAAATTGGCAATACTATTTTAGAATTGCAGAAGGAAGAAGGGTGGGGAGCCAAAATTATTGACAAGCTGGCTATTGACCTTAAAATGGAGTTTTCAGATTTCAAAGGCTTATCTGTTAGGAATCTTAAATATATGAGGGCCTTTGCAGAGGCTTATCCAGCAATTGTGCAACCAACGGCTGCACAAATACAAAGCCCTGATAATCAAAAAGATAAAATTGTGCAAGGGGGACTTGCACAAATAGAAAATAGCTCTCAAAATGGATTTGTGCAAGGTATGCTTGCACAATTAAGCTGGTATCATCACATAACCCTACTTGATAAGGTAAAGGATATGGAAATACGCCTTTTTTATATCAGGGAAACGATAGAAAATGGATGGAGCAGGGATATAATGGTCCACCAAATTGAGGGCGGGTTGCATAACAGAAAAGGTAAAATAGTAAGCAACTTTAAAAATACTATTGCACCCGAACAATCTGAATTGGTTCAGCAACTATTCAAAGACCCTTACAAATTCGACTTTATTTATTTGGGAAAAGAGGCAAAAGAGCGGGACCTTGAAGATGCACTAACCACCCAAATCACAAAGTTTTTAATTGAGTTGGGACAATATTTTTCATTTATGGGGAGGCAGTATAAATTAGTGCTTGGCGAAAAGGAATATTTTTTTGACTTGCTTTTTTATCATACACGCCTGAAAAGATACATAGTTATTGATTTAAAGATTGATGATTTCAAGCCGGAATATAAAGGTAAAATGGAATTTTACCTGAACTTGGCTGATGAACAGCTAAAGCAAAAAGATGATGAAAAATCTATTGGGTTAATTCTTTGTAAAACGAAAGATGGTTTAGTGGCAGAATATGCTTTGCGTGATTCTTCAAAGCCCATAGTGTTTTATAACAATAGGATTGTATACTTCCCATCTAATAATATTCCCCGCCGTCCCGCTTTGTTGTTCCCCATCAATAGCAACAATGAATGTAGTAATCAAGTAATTCACATGCTTTATTTTAGCATGCAAAGATAAATCAAAGCTGTTAAGGGTGTGCCTTAGGAGACAATTTTAATAAACAGGTTTTAAACTTTTTATTAATAAGAAGCACTTTCTGTTTTGGTGATACAAGAAGGAATGAAGAAAGTCTTATGACCGATTAATTCTATTACTTATTAAACGCCTTTAACCTAAGCTGGGTAATTACTCTTTTAGTAGATAAAGCAAAGTCACCATCCATCATCCAGTTATAATATGATGGTTCGTTTTTAAAAACTTCTGCAACCGGTTTGCCTTTATGCTTGCCAAAGTTAAATACCTCCACTCCTTTTTTATCACGCACTATGCGGCCTGCCAAATCCACATTATCATTCATAGCCGAGAATGTATGCAGGTAATTTACATTGGGTTGTAGGCTCTCGTATTTTTGTAACTGCGCCATTAATACTTCAAACGTAGCTTTTACATCGGCTTCAGCACTATGAGCATTTTCAAGTTCTTTGTTACAATAAAAGCGGTACGCGGCAGCCAGTGTGCGCTGTTCCATTTTATGGAATATGTTTTGTACGTCAATACATTTACGGTTTAACATATCAAAGTCAAGTTCAACCCGCAAAAACTCTTCAACCAACAAGGGGATATCAAACTTATTTGAGTTATACCCCGCCAAATCGCAAGGGTCAATGATCTGGAAAAGCTTGGGGGCAAGTTCCTTAAACGTAGGGCAGTCTTTTACATCCTTATCAAATATGCCATGTATTGCCGATGTTTCGGCAGGTATATGTATAGTAGGGTTTATGCGAAAAGTATGTACTTCTTCCTGCCCGTCGGGTAATAATTTAAAAATTGAAATTTCCACAATCCTGTCCGATCCTATATTGACACCGGTAGTTTCAAGGTCAATGAAGGCGATTGGGCGGCTGAGACTTAGGTTTGTTTTTGTCATTATTGGGAGGGGGAGTTTGCTGCTGCTGTGGCTCTTGCGGAACCAGAGAATAATCTTTAACCGTTTCAGGCTGGAACGAACTAAGGTCCATAACTATTATCTTATCTTTCAAAGTAGGCAGGCCATCGCTTTCTATAGTAATATCGTAGGTGCCGGGTATAAGAGCCATAACGTAATGACCATTTTTTGTTGGTTTAAAAATAAGTGGCTGTGCATCTTTATTTTTAGCATCGGTAGCAGTAATAGTAGCCTCAACCGGTTTTGTACTATCGCCTGTAATTACTTTTCCGCGTACAATTGCATATCGTTGGTTATCGTGAAAAATAATACGGTAAATATCAAAGTCTCCGAAACCATCGGGATGCACCCTCGATATATAAGCAATGCGATGATTCGATGTAAACGAAATGCAACGGTCATCACCGGCAGTATTTACGGGGAAGCCAAGGTTTTGCGGAGCTGACCAGCTATTGCTATCGGTATTAAGCCAATGGGTTTTAAAGAGGTCGAAATCGCCCATGGTACTGTGTCCCTGCGATGAAAAGTAAAGCGTAGTTCCATCCACATCAAGCCACGGAAAATCTTCTTTATATGGAGAGTTAACTTTGGGGCCAAGGTTTTGCGGAGTTGCCCACTGCCCGTTAGGGAGTTTCTTTGCCATGTAAATATCTGTTTCGCCGTAACCTCCCGGCCTTAAGCTTGCAAAAAACAATTCATTACCGTCGGGCGACACGCTTCCTGAAGATTCAAAACCGCTATTAATAGCTTCATTATACTTAACAGGTTTCGAGAATGTATTACCCTTACGTTCGCTATAGTAAATATCGCCAAGGTCATCTATGTGATCGAGGTATATTACCAGTTCACTGGCCGAAGGGTTAAGGCCTACAGCTTCTTCATCATCAAGGGTATTAATTTGAGTACCTATTGATTTTGCTTTTTGCCATACACCATTTACCGCATGCGATATATAAATATCGGATGAATAATATCCGTCCACCTCTGGCTGTTGCGAAGGGCCACCGGGGCGACGTGTGGTAAAAATTAATATTGATTCATCTGAACTGACGAAAGGATAATAATCAGGATAAGGTGTATTTATATTTTTTCCGATATTCTCAAACGATACATTCAACGGGTACCTGGTAAGCTGAATTCCATTATTACATTCTTCTATTTGCTTATCAGCTTTTACCTTTTCGGCATCTGTCGCCTTCTCTTTAAATTTAGTAAAGGCTTTTATAGCATCCGTAAATTTATTGGCATAATGGTAGGCCCTGCCAAGCTGGAACCAAACGTCATTATCAAATTTTCCGTGTTTGGTGATCCATTCAAAATACTGAACAGCCTGGCCTTTATCAACATTACTGTTAAGATAACACATGCCTAATTTATAATGGTACTCCACATTGTCCGGGCTATCTTTAAGGAGTTCTTTAAATCCTTTCATTGCAGCCAGGTAATTACCATCTTTATAATAACTTACTGCTTCGCGGGGATCAACATATTTTTGAGAAAAGCCATTATATGGGACAACAATAGCCAAAGCTACGGATACAACCATGCACCATTTATGAAAGAAAAATATTTCCTTTTGTTTCCCCATTACGCTATCTAACCGACTTAAAATTAAACTCTTTCCTTGCCAAGTAATCCATAAATATAATGAATGCTAAGATATGTGGTTTTATAATTATTAAAGCAATGTATAAAAATTAAAAATCTCAATAATTTATTATTATTGAATTATCAAAAACTTCACTAATTTACTAAATATTATTCCTGTTTTTATTTTTGTTCTTTACCTCCACCATTATTTGAGTTATCAATTGCAATCACCTTCCAGGTAAAAGGTGACAGGGTAAGTTCTTTTCTAATCTCTTTATAACCGGCATCGGCAGGAACTTCAATGGTTTCATTATAAAATTCCTTGTCGTTATTTTGATACGAGAGTGTGTAATTTTTCCCTGGCGGAACTATAATAGTAAACACCCCTGTTGTTTTTATGGGTTTAAAATCTCCCACTATTTCACCTGTAACATTATCGGTTGCAATAATATGCACCCCGTCAAACATGGGCTTGTTTCCTTCTAAAATAATCTGTCCTTTAATAACTGTTAACGGCTTTTCTCCCGAACTTGGCATTATTACTTCATAAATATCATCTCCACCCATGCTCCCCGGCCTGTCAGAGCTCAGGTAAGCATGCTTTCCATCAATATTCAGCGAAAATTTTGTTTCGTTATCGGGCGAATTAATAGGGTAGCCAAGGTTAAAAGGCTCTACCCATCTTCCATCATCTAATAGTTGGGTAAAAAAAACATCATACCCGCCAATACCCATATGTCCTTCCGAACTGAAGAAAAATGTTTTGCCATCAACATGCATAAACGGGGTTTCTTCATTGTAAGGAGTATTTATGGTACTACCCAGGTTAACGGCCAGACTCCATTTACCATTAGGTAATTTTACGCAACGCCAAATATCCTTTCCGCCAAAGCCTCCGGGCCTGTCGCTTACAAAATAAAGCGTATTGCCATCGGGCGAAACACATACATTGGTGGAATTAGGCGGGTTATTAATGTCTCCTCCAGGGTCTTCAGGAATAGTCCAGTGCGTATCGCCGGGAAAACTTGAAAGCATTGAAGAAGTTTTACCATTATTGCCATTAATAAAAATTTGCTGCCCGTCGGCAGTTATAAATGAACTTACATTGTCTACCATATTATTCAATGACTTGTCGAACAGTTTAGCCATGGTCCAGGTAGTATCGGTTTTACGGTAACTTATGTATATAAATGAATGATTCTCTCCATCTTTACCATTTACCCCGGTAGGCCGGTTCGAAGTAAAAATTACCGAAGCCTCATCTGCCGGAACAAGCGGATTATAATCTGAATATGAACTGTTAATACTATCCCCCAGGTTAATGATCTTAGCACTATTAGGCATCATTATAAATATCCGGGCATTATTACATTGTTCTATCCTGTGATCAATTTCGGCCAGGGAATCTTTAGAAACAACAAATTGCCTGAAAGCCTTGAAACTATTTATAGCCTCACCAAACCTGCCGGCACTATGGTATGCAATACCTAAATAATAATAAGCATTGCGCGGTGCCGAAGTCTGCATTGAGTTTGCGGCATCATATTTAACCGAAATATCTTTAACTGCCTTTTCGAAATACCTGACTGCTTTATCTTTATTACCTGGTATGCCCAGGTAACAACGCCCCACCTTATAACTTATATTGGCACTAACAGAGTCGGCATTATAGGCACGCACAAACAAAGGCAGCGCCTGTGCATATTTCTTTTTCAGCAAAAAGGCGTTCCCCTGGGTAAAATCCTTCCCATAAGACACTTTGTCCTGAGCACAAACGCTGACATATGTTAATACACAGAAAAGCAGTAAATAGATATGCCGCATACTGCGACAAATGTACATTTTTGGATGCAAAAAAGCCTAATATGAGTTAAAAAAACTTTCCCAAGGGGCTAAATGGCTTTCCTGACAAAGCTTTCCATATTCCAAAATTATTATTTTTGCTCCTCTTTTAATAAAACGACTATAATTTAAACATCATATGAGAAAGCATCTTTCTGTTTTTTACGGTACACTTATAGTACTTTCAGCTTTGTGCGCTAATGCTCAGACAAGTGATCCTCAGATTTTGATGACCGTGGGTAATCGCCCTGTAAGCTTGCAGGAGTTTAAAGCTATGTACTATAAGAACCTGTCAAAAGACTCTGTTAAAAGCAAGAAGGCATTAGATAATTACCTCACACTTTTCACGGAATTCCGTCTTAAAGTTAATGCAGCAATGGATTCCAGGCTTGACACCACCCCTTCTTTCAGGCAGGAAATGAATGAATACAGGCAAAAACTTGCCGATCCTTATATGCGCGATCAAACTGTGCAGGACGCATTGGTTAAAGAAGCATATACCCGCATGCAGACCGATGTGAAGGTTAGTCACATACTTATTAAGGTTGGCCCCGATGCAGCAGCTGCAGATACATTGACCGAGTACAACAAAATAATGAAAATCCGTGATGAGATTATTAAAAAGCAAATAAGCTTTGACGAAGCTGCTAAAAAGTACTCAATGGATGACCATTCTGCACCACATGGTGGAGATATTGGCTACATTACTGCTTTAGAAACTTACTACCCGTTTGAGAATGCTGTTTATAATACAAAAGTGGGCACAATATCAATGCCAATCCGTACCCAACTTGGTTACCACATTATTAAAGTTGTAGAAAGGAAAGCTGACCCAGGACAAGTTTTGGTTGCACATATTATGATTCGTACACCTGCTAAAATGCAGGCAGCTGACTCATTAAAGCTTATTGCACATGCTGACTCTATCTATGCATTGGTTCAGCAAGGGCAAAACTTTGGCGATCTTGCAAAAAAATATTCACAAGACCCATCTACCGGTAAACATGGCGGTACTTTACCTTGGTTTGGTGTTGGCAGAATGCCGGCCCCTTTTGAGCAAGCTTCTTTTGCTTTAAAAAATGTGGGCGATGTATCTGCTCCCATTCGCACTGCTTATGGCTGGCATATTATAAAATTAATAGGCAAAAAAGCTCCTGCTGCTTTTAATGATTCAGTTAAAGAAAGCATTGGTGCTAAGGTACTTAGAGATGACAGGTCAGATCAATCTGTATTGGCTTTGATCAAACAAATAAAGCAGAAATATAGTTTTAAGGAAGATTTAAAAGCGAAAGAAGAATTCTATAAAGTTATTGATGAAACTTTTTATACCAATAAATGGACTGCTGACAAAGCAAAAGGCCTTACCAAGCCATTGTTCAACCTTGGTAATACAACGTTTACGCAGCAAGATTTTGCACAGTATTTAGCGCATAACCAAATGAACAGCGAAAATAAAGGCGGGGAATTTGCAGTAAATAAGCTTTATCCTAAATATGTAAAAGAGCAGTGCATGAAGTTTAAGAACGAAATGCTGGAGAAGGAATATCCTGCTTTTGCTGAAATGATTGCTGAATACAGAGATGGTATTCTGCTTTTTGATATTACCGATAAAATGGTTTGGACAAAAGCATTGAAGGATACAACCGGCCTTAAAGCGTTCCACGAAGCACATAAAAACAGTTATATGTATGGCGAACGTGCCGATGCATCAATTTTTACCTGTAACAACGACAGAACAGCTAATGAAGTAAGAAGGCTGGCCAACGAAGGGAAATCTGACAAAGAAATTTTAGCGGTTGTGAATAAGGAAGATGCCAATGCCGCAAGCGTTCAGGGTAATAAATACGAAAAGGCTGAAAATGCTACTGTAGATGCACACTGGAAAAAAGGAGTGTCTGATAATATTAGTTCAAACGGCAAAGTACAAGTTGTTTACGTAAGAGAGATACTTGCACCAAGTCCTAAAAATATAGACGATGTAAGGGGCATGGTTACCACCGACTACCAAAACTATCTTATGGCCCAATGGCTTACTGAATTACGTGCAAAATACCCTGTAACTGTTAATCAGCAGGTATTGGCCCAGGTAATGCCTCAATAAAGCTTTAAAAACTCAATTTTACTCAATCCCCATAAATATATTTTATGGGGATTGTTTTTTTTTATATTTGTCACGTACATTTAACCTATGAGTGAAAGAATACTAAGGGCGCTTATGCAGCTTTTTGCAATTATTGCAAAAGCCGAGTCCGGAGAAAATATTAAAGGAACCGAAGTGGTTCGTTCCTTTTTAAAGGAACAGCTTAACCAGGAGTTGGTGGAGCAGTATATTGTTCTGTATGAGCAATATCTGGAAGACCTGCATCAAACATCGAAGAAAAAAGATGGCAGCGAAAAGAGGCTATCTCTCAATTCGGTTAAGGTTTTACGTATTTGCAGTGACATTAATAAAGAACTTGCTCAAAAGCAGAAGATTGTCGTTCTCATTCGTTTAATAGAATTCGTAAACTCCGAATCAGGCATATCTCCGCAGGAACTTGAATTTATTACAACAGTATCAGAAAGCTTTAATATTACCACAGAAGAGTTTGCCTGTATTAAGGAATTCGTAGAATCAGATGAAGGTAAACCGGGTAATACCACTGAGCTACTGTTAATTGATGGTAAGAATGAAGCGACAGAGAAGAACATAAGGCATATTTACTGCGAAGACCTTGAGGGCAGGCTTAGTATTTTGCATGTGGCAAGTGTTAACATGTATGTGTTCCGTTACCTCGGAACTGCAACCATGTATCTCAATGGCCAGGTTATCAAGCCATCGAAGGTAAACGTTTTTAACCAGGGCGCATCGGTACGTAACCCTAAAATACGTCCTATTTACTATAGCGATGTTGTAGGTGCTTTCTTAAGCAGCAAGTCTACTTCCAGAATTGTATTTGAAGTACAACATATCGACTACTTTTTTAATAAAGTAAAACAAGGCTTACACGATATCAATTTAAAAGAAGAATCGGGCAAGTTGGTTGGTATTATGGGCGGTAGCGGTGCCGGTAAAAGTACGCTGCTAAAAATATTGAATGGCTTATCGGTACCTACCAAGGGTAAAGTATTGATAAACGGTATTAGCATACATTCTGACGATAGAACCATTGCAGGCCAGATAGGATATATACCACAAGATGATTTATTAATTGAAGACCTTACAGTTTTTCAAAACCTTTTCTATAGTGCAAAACTGTCATTTGGCAACCTTGATGATGAAGCCATTACCAAAAGATGTAATGAGGTTCTAAGCGATATCGGTCTCTTTGAAGCCAGAGGCCTTAAAGTGGGTAACCCTTTAGAGCAAACAATTAGCGGTGGACAGCGTAAGCGTGTCAACATTGCTCTTGAACTTATCCGTGAACCGGGAATACTTTTTGTGGATGAGCCTACATCGGGCCTTTCTTCAAGAGATTCAGAAAATATTATGGACCTTTTGAAGGAGTTGACTCTTAAAGGTAAACTTGTATTTGTTGTTATTCACCAGCCTTCATCCGACATCTTTAAGATGTTTGATAAGTTATATATTCTCGATACCGGTGGCTTCCCTATATATTATGGTAACCCTATTGACGCAGTAGTTTACTTTAAAACCATAAGTAACCAGGTAAACGCCAACGAAAGCGAATGCCAGACCTGCGGTAACGTAAACCCTGAGCAGATATTCAACATTATTGATGCTAAGGTATTGGATGAGTATGGTGACCTTACCCGTAACCGTAAAATATCGGCCCCGGAATGGAATGTGCACTTCTTAAAGAATTTTACTCCGCCACCACACGAAGAAAAACACGAAAAAGTTCCACCGGCAGGATTTTCTATACCGACTTTATTAAGCCAGTTTAAAACATTTGTAACAAGGGATATATTATCGAAGCTTACCAATACCCAGTATGTGGTAATTAACCTTATTGAGGCCCCTGTGCTTGCAGCTATTCTGGCAGGGTTAATGAGATTCAAAAGCAGTGATGCTACAAAAAATGCGGGATACCTGTTCAGATCGAATGAGAATATACCTACTTATATTTTCATGTCGGTTATCGTTGCGCTTTTCCTTGGCCTTATGGTGAGTGCCGAAGAAATTATACGCGACCAGAAGATCAGGAAACGTGAAGCATTCCTTAATTTGAGTAAAGGCAGTTACCTTATTTCCAAGATACTAATCATGTTTACCATTTCTGCTATTCAAATGGCTTTATTTGTAGCAGTTGGCAATACTATTCTTCATGTTCAGGGCATGTGGTTTGACTATTGGCTGGTACTATTCACCGTTTGTTGCTTTGCCAATTTGCTTGGGCTTAATATATCGGCAAGCTTTAACTCTGCTGTTACCATTTATATTCTTATTCCATTCCTTATTATACCGCAGCTTCTATTAAGTGGTATTGTGGTTAAGTTCGATAAACTTAATCCTGCTTTCGCTTCTCAAACTGAAGTTCCGCTTGTAGGCCAGGCAATGGCATCGCGTTGGGCTTATGAAGCGCTTAGTGTTGACCAGTATAAGAACAATGAATACGAGAAGAAGTTTTATATATATGATAAATACAAGAGCGTAGCTAATTTCAGAAAGAATGAATGGCTTACTGCTATGCGCAATGCATTGGGAGATGTACAGGGCAATTTAAATAACCCTCAAATGCAGCAAAAGGTAAGTGATAACTTACTGCTACTTAAAAATGAAATAGGCAAAGAATTAATACTTCAGCCGGATATGAAATATGCATACCTGGATAGCCTTGACCCAAAACACTTCACCCCCGGTATTGGAGCTAAAACTGCTAATTACTTTAATCAGCTTAACGATTTTTATGTTCAGCAATACAATAACATTGATAACAGAGAGAACCAGTTAATTGAATCATTAACGGCCACCAGTGCTGCTAAAGCCGATTTTGATAAGCTGAAAGATGAATACCAGAACGAGAACCTGGAAACCTTTGTTAAGAATGGTAATGACTTTACACGCATTGCAGAAATTGACCATGAACTCATACAACGTGCCGACCCAATATTCCTTGATCCTGTAAAATCAAGCTTTTTTGGTAATGCACAATTCTATGCACCGAATAAGAGAATGTTTGGCCAGTTATTCGATACGTATTGGGTTAACCTGGGTATTGTGTGGTTTATGACATTAACACTTACCATTACACTATACTTTGATATGCTTAAAGGTCTGCTACACTTTTTCTCCAGAATACAACTACCTAAATTAGGTAAGCGCCGTGCTAAGAGTTAATGGGCTCTGTATTATCACAAAAAAAAGATTTTTTTAGTTACCTGGCTCAAACCAGTCCTGCTCCATTAGCACTAGAAATTGCAAGTGCTAAAGGCGTTTGGTTAAAAGATACTTCCGGTAAAAAATACCTCGACCTTATTTCTGGAATCGCGGTAAGCAATTTGGGGCATAGTCATCCTGCCATTGTTAAGGCAATTAAAAAACAAGCTGACAGGCATACGCATATTATGGTTTATGGCGAGTATGTGCAATCGCCGCAGGTGAATTTTGCAAAGAAGATCTGTCAGAAATTACCTAAATCGCTCAACTCAATATATTTTGTTAACTCAGGTAGTGAAGCCGTGGAAGGCGCACTAAAGGTTGCCAAAAGATATACCGGAAGAACAGGCATAGTATCGTTCAGTAAAGCATATCATGGCAGTACACATGGCTCATTAAGCGTTATGGGTGATGAAGCACTTAAAATGCCATTCAGGCCGTTGTTGCCGGATGTAACTATTTTACCATTCGGAGATAAGGAAGCACCACAAAGTATATCAAAACATACTGCATGTGTAATCATAGAGCCCATACAGGGTGAGGCAGGTACTATGGTTCCAACCAAATCATTTTTACAGGCGTTACGTAAACGCTGCAATGAAACGGGTACTCTGCTCATCTTAGATGAAATACAAACGGGCTTTGGCCGTACCGGAAAATTATTTGCGTTTGAACATTTTGGAATCATTCCCGATATTCTCACCATTGGTAAAGCAATGGGCGGCGGTTTGCCTTTAGGCGCTTTTGTAGCCAATAAAAAAATAATGTCTTCACTATCTGATAATCCGGCACTGGGGCATATTACTACATTTGGCGGGCATCCTTTAAGCTGTGCTTCGGGACTTGCTGCATTAGAGGTTCTGCTAAGTAAAAAACTTTTTGCTTCAGCGGCAAAAAAAGAAAAACTGTTCCGTTCTTTATTAAAACATAATGCCATTAAGGAGATACGCGGCATGGGTTTAATGCTCGCAGTTCAGTTTGGCAATGAGGAACTATGCAAGAAAGTGATAGAAAACTGCATTAAAAACGGTATAATTGTAGATTGGTTTTTATTCCGCCCCGATGCCATGAGGATAGCCCCGCCATTGATAATAACAGAACAAGAAATAAAACAGGCCTGCAAAATAATACTCCAATCTATAAAACAATCTCTCTCTTAAACCCATCACTATGAACATATTGATTGTAGAAGACGAAAAATCACTTGCTAAGGAAATGCAAACCTTCCTGAAGAATGAAGGGTACGTATGCGATATTGCATACACCGGCAAAGAAGCATCGGAGAAGATATATGTTAACCCTTACGATTTTTTATTGCTCGATTTGGGTTTACCTGATTACGAAGGGCTTGACTTACTAAAAGAAGCTAAAGAAGCCAACCAGGAGGCATCTGTCATTATTTTAACTGCCCGTGGAAGTACCGATGATAAGATAAAAGGACTTGACCTTGGTGCTGATGATTATTTAGCAAAACCTTTTTCATTACTCGAACTTACATCGCGTATGCAGGCTATTATACGCCGCAAGCATGGGTTGAAGAAAAGCACAATGGATGTGCACGGCTTCACAGTTGACCTTACCAACCGTAACATTGCTTTTAAGACCACAGCAATAAGCCTGACAAAAAAAGAATTTGATATTTTGCAATATCTCCTCATTAATAAAAACCGCGTTATTACCCGGGTGCAGCTTACCGAACACATTTGGGATAATGCATTGGAGGTTGATTATGATTCGAACTATGTAGATGTGCATATAAAAAACCTACGTAAAAAAATGGGCCAGCATGCTGAAGTAGACTGGATTGAAACAGTAAGGGGTATTGGCTATCGACTGAATTTGTTGTAATACCTGTAAGGTAATGAAGCTGTATTATAAACTTACTTTCATAAATGCGTTTACACGTATTTTAATTATTGCAGCCTTCCTTGTATTTGTTCCAAGTCTTATTTATAAAGCCGCCATACTTCATACCGATTCTAACCTTGAAAAAAAGAAGACTCAGCTCTTTCACATTATTGACAAAAAGGGCATGGGTGAATTTATGCAGGAAGAATCGGATAGCACGTATGCCGATTACACCATTTTTAAAGAGCGTTATGTATCTATTGAACGGGTAGAAGATACTGAAGGAGATACTATTGTAACATCACCCAGGGATATTGAAGGAGAAGTTTTGGAGTACCGAATTTTGAAACATTATTTCCAGTACAACAAAACCAAGTATTTATTAGAGTTAGGTGAAAGCATTCAGTATGTAAAAGATCTGAACCAGATATTACGCGAGGTTGCACTGTACCTGCTTATTGTACTAATAGCAGTAATGGTAATACTCGATCTGTCCATTACACAATAC
>JABCZW010000049.1 GCA_013289475.1 Bacteroidota bacterium | reverse complement strand
AACCTTCTTCCAGCCAGTTAAATAAGCCCCAAATACCTATATCTGAATAGATTTAGCATTATTAATACTGGCTTAATTTTCAGGCAATTTTCATGAGTTTATTTTGCGGGCACTAAGGCGCCCCTAAAAACACAAAATATTATTTCCATGAAAAGACTTTTACTTTTTATTTTCACAATAGCATCCATTCAAACTTTCGCCCAACCTTCTCCACTTCCACCCCGTCCACCTGTCAACGTTTTAATGGCGCCATTTTATCATGGCGTTGCATCCGGAGATCCGTTATCTAATAGGGTAATAATATGGACAAGAGTTACTAATAGCTCAGATACCGGCACAACCGTTTCGTGGCAAATGGCCACAGATACTCTTTTCAACCATGTAGTTACCTCTGGTATTATTGTTACTGATACATCAATTGATAATACAGTTAAGATAGATGTAACCGGGTTGACACCCAATTCATGGTACTATTACAGGTTTTATGCCATGGGCAAATACTCTGTCATCGGTAGAACCCGAACCCTTCCGGTTGACAATGCCGATAGCCTTCGTTTTGCAGTGTTTTCCTGCTCCGGTTTCCAGGCTGGTTATTTTAATGCCTATCATGATATTGGGACAAGAAATGACCTTGACGCTATATCGCACGTGGGTGACTGGATATATGAGTATTGGGCCGGAGATGATTCATGTACCGGTTGTTACGATGGAGACACAGCCCGCCTCGCCCCCTTGCCGCACGATGCCTACAGGCTAAGTGATTACCGCTTATGGCATTCGCAAACACATCTTGACCCTGATCTTATGGTAATGCTTCAGCAATATCCGATAATGGTTATTTGGGATGATCATGATATTGCCAATAACGGGTGGTATAGTGGTGCGCAAAACCATAATAATCCTACTGTTTCAAAGCCACATTATGAAGGTGATTGGTTTGTACGAAAACATGCTGCAAAAATGGCTTATTTAGAATGGTTGCCTGTGCGCCAGATTGCGCCGGGCAATGATACTATCATTCACCGCAATTTTAAATGGGGGAATTTATGTAACATGATAATGCTTGATACAAGGTTCGAAGGAAGAGACTCATCACTGGCTTCAGGTGTCCCTACTAATAATACTTATATGACAGACACGAACCGACAAATGCTTGGCAAACCACAACTAGCCTGGGTAAAATCTCAGCTCAGCGATACAAGTTGCCGGTGGAGGCTAATGATGAATCAGGTAATGATTGCCCCTTTAGTAGTTGCAGGTGCAGTATTAAACGGAGACCAATGGGATGGTTATCCGGCTGAAAGAAATCGCGTGTTCAGGTACATAATGAAAAACAATATTAAAGATGTGGTTTTCCTTACCGGAGACCTTCACACTTCATGGGCGGCCGATCTTCCTAACCCCGATTCTACTTATGTGTCTTCTACCGGCGCAGGCTCTGTTGGTACTGAATTTCTGGGCAGTAGTGTAACATCTCCTTCAGGCATATCTACCAGTCCTTCACTAATTCAACTGGTTGACCCTTATTTTAAATATGCCGAAGTAACCTTGCACGGGTATTTATTGTTCGATGTAAACAAAAAACGCTGCCAGGGAGATTTTATACATGTAAGCTATACGTTTACAAGAACCTATACAACCAGCGACGATGCACAATGGATAAACTATGACAATTCAAGGCATTTAATGAAAGCCGCTAACGTTATTGCGCCACGCAACACCAATCCTCCATTTGCACCCGCTATGCCTTCAAACCCTATCGGTATTAATAACCTAAGCAACAATATGGTGGTATTAAGCTGTTATCCTAACCCAGCGACAGATCACATAGACTTGCAATACTGCATGAACGAAACAACAAACGTTTTATTAACTATAACCGATTTAAGCGGAAGAACTGTTTATACCAGCTATTGGATAAAAGCCATTAAAGGCACAAATAATGGAAGTATTAATATATCTGACTTACCGGAAGGTATTTATATGGTGAATATTACGGCAGCAGGTAACAGGTACTCAAAAAAAATAGTGAAGATTAAATAAACTTATAACATGAAGAAAAATCAATTCTTATTCAGTTTCGTAATATTATGTTCTCTTGTATTTGCAGGCAAACTCGAAGCTCAAATTACACTTACATCTGCCGATATGCCAAAAGTGGGCAACAAAGTAGTTTACGGGCATGATACAGTTCACACTTCGGTTTCTAAATTAACTGCCCCAATGATGGGTAGCAGCATTACCTGGAACTATAGCTCTTTACCGACTACTTACCGTGATACCGATGCATTCGTTAACCCTGCTTCCACCCCCTATGGCACTAAGTACCCTACAGCAACCGTTGCAGATACTGTATACGGAAGCGTAGGTTATACATATTTTGATGTAACTGTAGGTTCATCTACTGTTGTAGGTGCCGTACAAAAATTACAGGGCTATAAAGCAGGAACTACATTTAATCCTGCAATTTTACAAATGAATTTACCGGGCAATTACGGAAATATAAGTGGTGGAGTCAGTAATGGTATTGTACCGCCATTCCCTGTAAAGTACGGCCCTTTTGATTCAGCCAGAGCCACACTTAAAGTTACTTACCAGGATACTATAGCTGCCTGGGGAAGTTTAATCACCCCATTTTATAGTTCAACCTATAATGTATTATGCCAAATGCATTACGAACTTGATATTGATTCGGTTTATCTTAGGGATAGTACAAGCAAAACATGGGCACTCCTTGTTGCTCAAAAAACAAAAGTGCACCAATATAGGTGGTATGCCAATGGTATTGGCAGCGCACTTGCAGTAGTTTCAATGGATACGGCAAACAAAAACGTAACTTCAGTAGAATGGTACGACGGGTATCCAAACAGCATAAATGAATTGAGCCAGCAGCATAACACTCTTGTTTACCCCAATCCATGCAACGGCCAAATCAATTTCTGGTACAACGGGCAAAATGCGCAATACGCTTACGTTTATGATATGGAGGGAAGAGAATTAAAGCAATCTGAAATAAGAGAAGGAAAAACTACTCTTACTACTTCAGCCTATCCTGCAGGTATATATCTTTATCATATTACCGATAAGTCAGGGAATATAATTGATGCCGGAAAATTTACAGTTATTCAATAAAGCTCTTCTATTCGTTTGTGAACGCCAATATATTTCCCAAAAGGGCAAAAAGGTCAATTAATTTTATACTTTTACGCACCTTAATCCTAATTATAGAATGAAAAAAGCCCTCCTGGCGTTTTGCTTCATTCTTCTCTCAGGCTTTTTGTTCGGCCAAAGAGGAAAAAACGGGGCGATGACGGTTAGCTCAACCGTTTTAGTTAACGAATACACAGCACTTACAGCAAATGCAGCAGCGGGTGCAACTTCTGTTACAGTGGCAGGTAGCGGGCTCAATACAAACGCACGTTTTGGGGGTAATTTAGCAGCAGGTGACCTTGTTATGATAATACAGATGCAAGGCGCGTCTATAAAGACCGGTGTTATTGACAGTACTTATGGCACTATTACAGCATACAACAATTGCGGTTTATATGAATTAAGAGAAGTTCTCTCCGTACCTAATGGCACAACCATTAACCTTACCTGCCCCCTTACCAACAGCTATACTGCTGCAGGAGTTGCACAGGTAGTGAGGGTTCCACGCTATTCATCACTTACAGTTAACGCAGCAGGTGGCTTAATAAACTGCGACCCATGGAATGGACAAATCGGAGGAGTTATAGCTATTGAAGTATTAGGCGCTACTACTATAAATGGTTCAATAGATGCCAGCACATTTGGCTTCAGGGGTGGTGTTGCTAATAATGCCGGTGTTCCGCAGGCAGTATCTGTATTTTATACCATGAATGCTGATTCAGGCGCTGAAAAGGGCGAAAGCATTGCAGGTTTTGAAGCTTCGTACAATATTTTTGGAGGAGGAAACGGACGCGGCGCAGCAGCTAATGGCGGCGGCGGTGGCAACAGTCATAATGCTGGTGGCGGTGGCGGTGGCAATGGTGGCAATATTGCAGGATATAACAGCAATGGTAACCCCGATGTAACTACCCCAGCATGGGTTGGCGCATGGAATTTAGAATACCCCGGTTTTGCTACCAATGTATCGTCAGGCGGAGGAAGAGGCGGTTATGTTTGGGCTAAATGTGGCCCTAATCCATTAACAACCGCTCCCGGTGATCCTGCATGGGGTGGTGACAACAGAGAAAACCATGGTGGCAAAGGCGGCAGGCCTCTTGATTACTCAACCGGAAGAATATTCCTTGGCGGCGGCGGCGGTTCAGGGCATGAAGATAATGGTGTGGGCTCAAGCGGGAGCGCAGGCGGAGGAATTGTATTTATGATGTGTTATGGCACAATAAATGGTACAGGCAGTGTAGTATCTAACGGGCAACTTGCACCCGATGCTAACGACGGCGGAGTATTTACGCCTGAAGATGGTGCAGGGGGTGCAGGTGCAGGCGGTACAATAATTTTAAATTCGGTTGGTGCAATAACAGGCATAACAGCCACGGCCAACGGTGGCAAAGGCGGCAACCAGATTACGGGCAACAACTTCCAAAGCGAATGTGAAGGTCCGGGTGGTGGTGGAAGCGGTGGTTATATAGGGCTTTCAAGTGTTGGTATTGTTACTTCGGTTTCAGGCGGAGCTAACGGAACTACAGATGCAAGTTGCATGACAGCATTTATACCTAATGGCGCTACAATTGGCGGACCAGGAACTACAGGAACCATTACTAATTTTATTATAGTCGCTAAAAACGATACTGTTTGCAGCGGCAGCGTTGTATTAAATGCAAGCCTGGTAGGCACTGTCCCCGGCGGCACAACAATAGATTGGTATAGCGCAAGTACAGGCGGAGTATTATTAGGCACTGGTCCTTCTTACACTACCCCATTCCTGACTGCCGATTCAACATTTTATGTAAGTACTTGTCCAGGAGACTACCGTCAGCCTGTTTCGGTTATCATAAATGGTTCACTCCGCGATTCCATTTCAGCATTTACCAATGTATCAGTAGCCTGCGGAAGCAATGGTACGGCAACACTAGGAGTAAAAGGCGCAGGACCATTCACTTATTTATGGAGCAACGGGCAAACTACATCAACGGCAACTAATCTCGCTGCAGGAAGTTATACAGTGACCGTTAAAACTACCGGCGGATGCTCGTCAAAAGATTCAGTTACCATTACACAACCACCATCGTTAACTGTTACTGTGCCAACCGTTGTAAATGTTTTATGCAATGGCGGTAAAACAGGAAACGCTATTGCAAACGTAACAGGAGGAAGCACACCTTATACTTATTCATGGAATAACGGAGAAACCTCCGCAAAAGATTCATTATTGGGCGCAGGTAGCTATACCATATCGGTTACCGATGCCAATGGATGTACCGTTACTTCTAACACCGTAATTACCCAGCCTGCACCCATACGCGATTCTATTTCAACTACTATAAATGTATTGTGCAATGGTGGCAATACCGGAAGCGCAACAGTAGGTGTTAAAGGTGGCACAACCGCTTATAATTATACATGGACAGGCGCGCAAACTACTCAAACAGCAACCGGCCTGGCAGCAGGTAATTATACTGTAACCGTTAAAGATGCAAATGGCTGTAAGGACAGTGCAGTGGCAAACATTACACAACCTACCGTATTAAAACTTACTGCAGCGGCTTTTGCAGCTACCTGCAGTGGAACCTGTAATGGATCCGCAAATGTTATACCTGCCGGTGGAACATCGCCGTATAAATACAACTGGAGTAATGGCACCACCAATGCCAACACGAACAATTTATGTGCCGGAACATTCTCTGTAATTGTTACCGATGCTAACGGCTGTACGCACGATACCAACCCGCTTACTGTAACACAACCGCCTGCAATTACATTAACTATTAATTCAACATCAGCATATTGTAACCAGGCCGATGGTAGTGCAAGCATTAGTGCCGCAGGTGGTACAACACCTTATAGCTATGGATGGAGCAATGGCGCGACGACCACAAGTGTAAATAATATTAAACCCGGAACTTATTGTGTTGGTGTTATAGACGGTAATGGTTGTAAGGATACTGTTTGTGTGGTAGTACCAAATACATCGGGAGAGAAAGCAAGTATTGCATCTACTATAAATGTAACATGCAACGGAGGAAATAATGGCAGCGCCACCGGAAGCGCCGCGGGCGGTACAGGGCCATATACTTATTCATGGAGCAACTTGCAAACCACACAAATAGCAACAGGATTGGCTGCGGGCACATATACGCTTACTGTTACCGATGCGACCGGCTGTCAGGATACTGCCGTTGCTACAATTACTCAACCTGCACCCGTTACTATTACTGTTACCGGTGGCGGACAGCTTTGCATAGGGCAAAATGAAATACTCACTGCTACTGCGGTTGGCGGTACCGGCCCGTATATTTACACATGGGACGCAACCAGCGTAGGCAGTTCTTACCCGGTTAATCCTACTGTAACTACAAGCTATACCGTTGTTGCAGCCGATGCCAATGGTTGTACATCAGCGCCATTGGTAATTCCTGTTAAGGTTCGTGATTCATTACATCTTACTGTAATACCTGTTACAACTATGTGTGCAGGCGATACAGCTACACTGAAAGCGCTTGCTACCGGCGGCGACAGTACATACACATATACATGGACACCAGGACCAATAACCGGTTCAAGTATTAAGGTATCTCCTACTTCAACCACAACATATACTGTAACCGTAACTGATGGCTGCAATACTCCATCAGTTCAAAAAACTATTGTGGTAAACCTCTTCCCATCACGGCCTATATCATTCACTGCCGATACACTTAGTGGCTGCCAGTCAGTTTGTGTACAATTTACAGACAGTGTTGCAGGTATTCTTAAAACTATATCGTGGAATTTTGGCGATGGCGGCACTGCTAACATTACTAACCCTACACACTGCTTTACCAATCCGGGCGTGTACAGCATTTCACTTACCGTTACCAACGATAGTGGCTGCGTGGTTTCCAAATCGATACCGAATATGATAACCGTGTTCAGCAACCCTGTCGCAAAATTCACCTGGTCGCCTCAACCTATTACTTCTCTTGATCCTACGGTTACATTCATTGACCAATCTACCGACAATTATGGAATTGTTAGTTGGGCATGGGCCTTTGGAGATGCAACAGATTCATTAAGCACCAATAAAAACACTTCACATACTTATTTAGACACAGGCAAGTTTTGCCCAAGCCTGGTAGTTGTAAATAAACATGGCTGCCGCGATACCGTAGACCATTGCCTTGATGTGCAGCCTCAGTTTACTATTTATATACCTAATGCTTTTACACCCGATGCAAATGGCTTAAACGATGCATTTATGCCTAAAGGGGATTACATTAAGAATTTTGAAATGTGGATATTCGACCGCTGGGGACAACAGATATACCATACTACTGATATTTATACCGGTTGGGATGGAACTGTGCATGGCAACAAAGTACAGGAAGATACATATGTGTATCTCATTTATGCAACAGACCCAAGCAATTTACAGCACTCCTACTTAGGCCGGGTTAGTGTGGTTCGCTAGTAAAACACTTAAGCATTAATTGTATACGAAACTGCCACCGGGTCTTTCTCTAAGTATGCACCTCTGCGCACATAAGGATACAGCTCATCATAACGCTTTACATTATTAATACTTATCCTGCGGTTTATATGTGCACGAGTGATCTCCGATGGAGAAGATATACCCAATGCTCCTATTAGTTCAACAAAACTATTTAGTGTTGCATGGTGAAAGTTCGCAATACGTTTCGATTTGCTTTCCACGTCAAGGCCCTTCATAAGTGTTTCATCTTGCGTAGCAACACCCACAGGGCAGGTATTATTATTACACTGCAATGCCTGTATACAACCAACTGCCAGCATCATGGCGCGTGCACTGTTGCACATATCGGCACCTAATGCCAATGTACGGGCTATGTGGAAACCATTTACAATCTTACCGGAACCTATGAGCTTAATGTCTTTCTTCAGGTCATAACCAACCAATGCATTATAAGCAAATGATAAACCATCTCTCAGCGGCCTGCCAATGTAATTAGAGAACTCCACCGGTGCAGCGCCTGTGCCACCTTCTCCCCCATCAATAGTTATAAAATCAGGTTTAATGCCGGTAGTTACCATTGCTTTGCATATCTCTATAAACTCACTTTCGCGGCCAATGCATATTTTAAAACCAACAGGCTTACCGCCCGAAAGGTCTCTCATTTTTTTTATCAACTGTAATAATTCGGTTGGATTTGAAAATGCTGTATGTGCAGGTGGCGACTGCACCTCGGTATAAGGTTCAACACCACGTATCTCAGCAATTTCAGGCGTATTTTTTGCCGCAGGCAAAATACCACCGTGGCCGGGCTTAGCACCTTGTGAAATTTTCAACTCAATCATTTTCACATTTTCAATGGTTGCTCTTTTAGCATATTCAGTTTCAGAAAATGTTCCGTCTTTATTCCTTGCGCCAAAATATCCGGTGCCAATTTGCCATATTATATCACCGCCATATTTTAAATGATATTGACTCAATCCGCCCTCGCCTGTATTTTGAGCAAAGTTGTCCATCTTAGCACCCTTGTTAATAGCCATTACCGCATTCCTGCTGAGTGAGCCATAACTCATAGCCGAGGCATTCATTATACTGGCTGAATATGGCTTTTTACAATCGGGGCCACCAACCAATACACGCGGGTGCGGACCGCTATGATCAATTTTATGGGCATACATAGAATGGTCCATCCATTCATAACCAGATTGATAAACATCTAACTGCGTACCAAAAGGAGTTGTATCAGTAACTTTTTTTGCTCGTTGGTAAACCATAGAACGTAATATGCGGTTAAAAGGGCGGCCGGCAGTATCAGTCTCTACAAAATACTGCATTATCTCCGGGCGTATTTTTTCAAGCATAAAGCGCCCGTGCCCTATTACCGGGAAGTTCCGCTTAATGGCTTGTTTTTTCTGGAGTATATCTTTATAACCTAGCAGAATCAATGGGCCAAAAAGTACCATACTCCACCAAATACGGGGATGCCAAAAACCAATTGCAGCTACTGCAACTATTAACACAGTAGAGATAAGTAAGAATGCCGGCCTTGCTTTCATGGGGCTTGGGTTTATTTATTAAGATTTACTGAACATAACAAATATAATATTTTTAAGTTTTTATCCATCCTCTAAACCACATCATTACTCTTAAAATAGAAGTATCCTATAAAACCGCTATTTTTACCACTATACTAATACAAGGTAAAATGAAAAAACTGCTTGGGCTATTTACTGCAATAATATTACTATCATTTACTTCGGGCGATGAATTGCATTTTAAAATTGAATACAAGCCTTTAACAAAGTATAACACATCACTTTCTCAAAATACCGAAACAACTGTAACTTACCATGGTTCGGAAGATTTCTTAGAAAACCTTAAGAGTCGCGGTGTCAGCAACCCCACAATCACCAATTCGGCATTAACCATGGAATCGACCATTAATACCGGCAAATTAACAGATGGCGGATACTTTCCTATTATCATGAAAATCAACAAATCGACGAAGAGTGAGGGCAAAACAGGAATACCTGATGGAACTATTGTATATGGCAAAGATTCGATAGGAAGGGTACCTATACTCGATTCTGTTGTGGCGGACAGTATGACAGAAGATGTAAAAAAGGTCTTTCTTCAAACCATGCAAAGTGCATTTACGCAAATAAGTTTTCCTGAAAAAACATTAAAAACAGGAGAAGATTTTACCGCTGAAACCCCACTATCGTTACCGATTGCCGGCCATACCTTAGATATGAGCATTAAAACAAAGTACAAGCTAGTATCTATTGCCGATGGCATAGCTAGTTTTGATATAGACCAAACTTATACCATGAGTACAACCATAACCGATAAAAAAGCAAGTGCCACAGGCGACGGTAAGGGGCAATTACTTTATGACATTAAGAATAATTTCTATAAAAAATACCAGGTAGACCTGACCATGAAAATGAGCATAAACTTTGATGACTTCTCGCTCGATATTACAGCTAAAAGCGGCTCAGTGCAACTAACAACAGTAACTGCAAATTAAAAGTAATTTCATATATTTGGTATATTCTTAAATCCATTAAAATGAACCATTCATTTACTAATACCGCAAGAAAACCATTCCTTATCCTGCTTTTCTGTGCATTTACAAGCATTTATTTCTCCTGTATAAAGAAAACAACAACACCAACTACAACCACCACTCCAAAAACTCAACCGACAACTTTTACCGGTTCTGTTAACGGCAGCTCTACCATTAATTTTACTCCAACTAAAAGTGCAAGCGGAGGAAGTACATCGCTTATAGGTACATCTACCTACTATACAATTACGCTTACCTTTCCAAGCACCACCGGCCCGGGTAGTTTCATTATACGATCATTTGCAGGCTTCAGTGCAAGTATTTACGATGGAACCAATACTTATGTATCTAATGCCAGCTACGGTTCAGGCAGCATTAATATTGATTCTATAGTTTCAGGAAAGTATTATGGCAAATACAATTTTATAGGCCAATTGCCATCAACAGCAACTGAAAGCGCAAGTGGTAGTTTCTCCAATCTATAAAACTACTCAACAACCATTTTACCGCTCGAAACCAATTTACCTGCTTCAGTTATAATTCGGTAAAAATATATGCCTGTGGATTTACCGGTTAAGTGAACTTGCGTATTCCCTAAGCTTAGTTCAGTGCTATATGCCTCCTGCCCTATTTCATTATAAATCAACACATGGCATTTACTTTGCAGGTTTTGTAATGCAATTGTAAATTGACCATTATTAGGGTTAGGGAATACTTTGCATGATGAACTAATACTGGCCTTATCGATTGATGTCAGAATATTTTCAAATACATTATATGTTGTATCTGTTATTACAGGAGAATTAAAATCAAAATAGATATAGGCTGTATTTTTTATTACAGTACCGCTTGGCAGCGCTGTTTTAGGTTTTATTCTATACTGTATAAAGCCAACGGAGCCTGTTTGGTTACCAGTACTATCAGGCAAATTAATATTATGAAACTGCACGGTAAGTACATTTTTATTTACAGTAACCACATTCTTATTGCTATAGTTGATCAACTGGAATGTTTTTAAGTCAAGTTTACTGTCCAATGTATCTGATAATAAAATATTATGAGCTGAGGCATTTCCCGTATTTTGAAAATGAATAGTATAATTAAACCACCCATTATAGCCTGGCGCCACATTTACAGGATATGTTTCCTTTACATTGGGATCGTGTGAGTCTACCACACTGTAACAATAATGATAATTATTATTGCTTGAATTATTATCGACAGCAGGTGTTACTGACACACTCACACAAATAGAATCACTTGCTTTTGCAGTAGTATCGGTATTTAGCAGCAAATTAAAAGCAGTAGTATTGTTTATCGCTCCAAAATCGGCTATTGTATATGTAAATACATTCCCAGCAACCGAAGGAGTTAAAGCCCCTGCAGCTGGCCCCACGTATGTTACCGGGCCGGAAACACTTATTTGCACTGTGCCACTCATTCCTGATGCACAATTAAGATTATACCATTGCGATATATCTCCCGCAATTACATCAAGACTATGCTGCATGCCGGGGAATACCAAACCCTGGGCTAATACAGATTGTACTCCAACATCAAAACCACCCTTGCATGTAAGAGAAAAATTGACATTTGTATCTATACTGGTTAAAACTAACGTAGAGTCATATCCGGGATGAGCACATTGCACCATAAATGGCATTCCTGCTGTATCTATAAGCACGGTATATTTACCCGCACTATCAGAAAAATCATACACACCATTTATTGCTGAATATGTTTGGCTAAGTAAAATACCACCGCTATCTATTTGCACAGGTATGTTTACAAGGTTCATGTCACCGGTATTTCTACTGCAATTAGCATCCATATCCTTATAAGTAAAGCCTGCAATACCATAAGAAGATAAACATCCACTTGGATTGATCGGGCTGCACAATGGATAAGCAAGTGTAGTTGAATCCATGGCGCCAACATAATTAGGTAAACAACTGAATGGATTTCCGAAAATTTTAAGGTTTGGAGCGATTCGCAACGAATTTGGGAATACCGGGAAACAAGAAATATTATTGTTATAACAATCTAATAACACCAATGAGTCTGGCAAAGTAGGAAGGCTGGTTATTTGATTATTATCACATTGGAATTGAGTCAGCGAATTTGGTAAAGCAGGAAGGCTGGTTAATTGATTATTGCTACATTCAAAAAAAGTGAGATACGGAGGTAAAGCAGGAAGGTTTGTTAATTGATTTAAGTCACAATCAAAATACATTAGTGAATCAGGTAAAGCCGGAAGGCTGGTTAATTTATTATTATAGAGCATTATCTCTATTAACCCGGCAGGTAAAGTAGGTAAACTCACCAAGTTACTGTTCTGGCAATCTAAAAATATGAGCGTTGCCGGCAAAGTGGGTAAGCCTGTTATTTGACTGTTCGTGCATCCTAAATGCATTAATCCTGCCGGCAAGGGAGGAAGGCTTGTAAATAGATTTCCGCCACAATCCAAAGAGAGTAGCGATCCCGGTAATACAGGCAAGCTTGACATTTGATTTAGAAAGCAATCTAAATGAATTAATCCTGCCGGAAGAGCAGGTAAATTTGTTATTCGATTAATATAGCAATTAAGATATGTTAGTGCGTTTGGCAATACAGGAAGGCTATCCAGTTTAGTATTGCCGCAAATTAAAGTGTCCAGGCTATTTGGTAAAGGCGGCAAACTTGTTAATTTATTAGAATCGAGAGAAGGGGAAGCGCTTGCACAGTCGAGAGTTACCAATGTTTTAAAGTACTGAACACCACTTAAGTTTTTAATACCTCTGTTTTCAACGTATACCCCTTTAAGTGTCGTAACGGCTATACTGGTAGTATCCATTTGGTTACCACTCATAGCAGATGGTATTATTGTATCGAGGTATGCGGCAAATTTAGCATCGGGTATGGTAACATATTGGGCTGAAACACTAAAAGCCCAAACTGAGAAACATGCTACTATAAATAGTTTGTAGAATTTATTCATATTGAGTGATTTAATTGGTATTATAAAAATAGCAATTATTCTTCAAACAAACAATAGAAAAAAGAGAATCAGAAACTTTTTAGTACTTAGCCAGCTTAGGGTCCACCTCGTCGGCATAAGCTAATATGCCGCCTTTAAGGTTATATAAGTTTGTGAAACCCTGGGCTTGTTCAAGGGCTTGTATAACTGTAGCAGAGCGCTTACCGCTGCGGCAATGCACCACTACTTTTTTATCTTTTGCAATTTCGTCAATGTGTTGCATTACATTACCCATTGGTATAAGCTTGCCGCCAATGTTGGCAATATCCGCCTCATACTCTTCACGAACATCAATCAATTGGAAGTCCTCATGGGCATCCATCATCTTCTTTAGTTCGGTAGGGGTAACTTCTTTCATATTAAATAAGTTAAAAGTTCGTCAAGTTTTTAAAGTTCATAAAGTTTGTTGAGCCTGTCAAGTCCAGAAAATTTTCTGTTTTCACTTTTCAACTTTAAAAACTTAATTATTAATTGCTTCAGCGCCACCCACAATTTCAAGAATTTCCTTGGTAATGGCAGCCTGGCGTGCTTTATTGTATGAAAGCCTGAGTGCCTTCAAAAGGTCTTTTGCATTATCAGTAGCTTTATGCATTGCTGTCATACGTGCACCATGTTCAGCAGCATTCGAATCAAGTAATGAGCCATAGAACCTAACCTTTAATGCATACGGGATAATATCTTCTACTATTTTCTCTTCGCTGGGTTCAAATATATAATCAGGTTTACTGCCCGATGTTTTTTCTGTTTGTTTAGGTTTTGCAACTACTTCAGGTACAAAAGGCAACATTTGTTCGGTAGTTACTATTTGTGTAGCGGCATTCTTAAAGCGGTTATACACTACTTCTACCCTGTCAACTTCGCCGGCAGCAAACTTCTTCAACACATCTTCAGCTACGGTTGCAGCTTTAGTATAAGTAAGTCCGTCCCATAATTCATTATGAGATTCTATTTGATATTGAGTCTTCCTGAAAGCGTCGTTCCCTTTTTTGCCAACTGCCAATATGCTCAGGTTGCCCTTCTTAGCTTGTTCAGCATACTTCTCGCGTATCAGGTTATTAACAGCTTTAACTATGTAAGCATTAAAACCACCGCAAAGGCCGCGGTTAGAGGTAATTACAATTATCATAACCTTTTCGGCAGGACGGTCGGTAGCATAAACACTACCTTCTGAGCCAACAGAAAGGATAAGATTATCGAGTATTTCTTTCAGTTTCGCAGAAAACGGGCGCATTTGTAATACTGCATCCTGAGCGCGTTTCAGTTTCGATGCCGACACCATTTTCATGGCGCTGGTAATCTGCTGTGTCGAATTTACTGAAGCTATACGGTTTCGTACCTCTTTTAAGTTTGGCATAGCTGCTTACTTCTTATATTTCTTTGCTAAATCACTTCCTACCTTCTCAAGTGTAGCGGTTGTTTCATCTGTCAGCTTACCTGCTTTCAAATCAGCCAGTACATTTTTGTGCTGTGCATCTAATATTCCCAGGTATTCAGCTTCAAATTCCTTAACCTTATTTACCGGCACATCGCGCAATAAACCTTTAGTACCAAGGTAAATAATTGCAATCTGCCTTTCAACGGTCATTGGCGAGAACTGGTCCTGTTTCAATATTTCTACGTTGCGTGAACCTTTATCCAACACATATTTTGTAGCAGCATCAAGATCAGAACCGAACTTAGAGAACGCCTCTAATTCGCGATACTGAGCCTGGTCGAGCTTAAGTGTACCTGCTACTTTTTTCATTGATTTGATCTGAGCATTACCACCCACACGCGATACCGAGATACCTACGTTAATAGCAGGGCGAACACCGGCGTTAAACATATTACCTTCGAGGAAAATCTGTCCGTCGGTAATAGAAATAACGTTAGTAGGAATATATGCGGATACGTCACCTGCCTGTGTTTCAATAATTGGCAATGCAGTAAGTGAACCACCACCTTTCACAATGTTCTTAAGTGATGGAGGAAGGTCATTCATTTTACTTGCTACACTCTGATCGGCGTTAATTTTTGCAGCACGCTCTAATAAACGAGAGTGTAAATAGAAAATATCACCAGGATAAGCCTCACGTCCCGGAGGGCGGCGGAGAAGCAATGACACCTCACGGTAAGCCACAGCTTGTTTCGAAAGATCATCATATACTATAAGTGCAGCACGGCCGGTATCGCGGAAAAACTCGCCGATAGCAGCACCTGAAAGCGGAGCGTAAAACTGCATGGTAGCAGGGTCAGCAGCACTTGCCGATACTATAATGGTATAAGGCATTGCACCATTTTCTTCTAAGGTGCGGTAAATATTAGCTACTGTAGAAGCCTTTTGCCCGATAGCTACATAAATGCAATATACAGGCTGGCCCTTTTCGTAAAATTCTTTTTGATTGATAATGGTATCAATAGCAATAGCTGTTTTACCGATCTGGCGGTCACCAATAATAAGCTCACGTTGTCCGCGACCGATAGGGATCATGGCATCGATAGACTTGATACCGGTTTGCAATGGTTCATTTACAGGCTGACGGAAGATAACACCCGGAGCTTTACGCTCTACAGGCATTTCGTAGGTTTGGCCTTGTATAGGGCCTTTACCGTCGATAGGATTGCCTAATGCATCAAGTACCCTGCCCAACAAGCCTTCGCCTGCCTGAACAGAAGCAATACGGCCCAAACGTTTTACGGTTGCACCTTCTTTAATATCGCCTGAGTTACCTAATAATACAAGCCCCACGTTATCTTCTTCAAGGTTAAGAGCAATACCCTTCAACCCATTTTCAAATTCTACCAGTTCACCGGCTTGTACACCGTTTAAACCATATACACGTGCAATACCGTCACCAATCTGTAATACGGTACCAATCTCCTCAAGTTGAGCTTCGGTTTTAAAGCCTGAAAGCTGCTCTC
>JABCZW010000048.1 GCA_013289475.1 Bacteroidota bacterium | reverse complement strand
GTTGATACGGCATATACTCATGCCCGCTTCTATCATTTGTTTCAGCACTTCTTTCGATGCAGAAGCTGGACCTATGGTTGCAACTATTTTTGTTTTGTTTCCTATTTTCATACCGCTAAAATACCAAATTATGTTTCGACTTTAATGTTTGTACATCTATGGCGTATGCGCCAAGTATTAAATCAGACTTTTTTATTTGCTCTATAATCAGTTTTTTTTCATGGTCTTCAACGGAACCTTTTATAATAAAAAAATAATCTATCTGCCTGTGCTCTTCTATCAATAACCCTTCCTGACCACGGTTGGCAATAAGGTTGTAATCTCTGAACAGTTCTTCCTGGTTGAATGAAAACATAGAATGCAAACTATGCTCTGTAGCGTGGTCTTCGGTCTTTGTAAGTTTTAGATCAAATAAATTATTCAGGGTCCAGCAAAGGCGGTAATCTTTTTCGTGGCAAACAATACCTACCAGGTAAAACTCATAATCGTATTCGAACTGTAAACGTGTTTTCGACATTTTATAAATTTTCGTTCTCCTTTGCTGCCAGAACTTTTTCAGCCGCCATTTGTTCAGCACGCTTTTTTGAATAATGGCTTGCCTCGGCTTTTAAAACCTGGTCAATAAAAATACCAATGAGAAATGTTTTATCATCGGCATAACGTGCTTCTTCCATAACCCGAAACTCAATTGATTTTTTTTCTTTCTGGGCCCACTCAATAAGTTTGCTTTTAAAATCGGTCTCGGTATTTTCCAGTTCGTCCATATCCACATAAAGGCCAAAAACCCTGTCGAGGATAAAACTTTTTGCTTTGCGAAAACCACTGTCCATGTAAACGCTGCCTATAAGTGCTTCCAGTGCATTGCCATAAATAGAACTTCCTGAATATCCACCCGAATCTTTATTAAGCATATCCTGCAAGCCCATTTTTATTGCAATACCATTAAGGTGATTTCTGCTTACTGCCTTCGATCTCATTTTGGTAAGAAAGCCTTCATCTTTATAAGGAAACCTGCGGAACAAATGTTCGGCAACTACTGCATTTAACAAAGCATCGCCTAAAAATTCAAGCCGCTCATTGCTCATTTTGGCCGTTTCGGCACTATTGCGGGCCATTGATTTATGGCGGAAAGCCATTTGGTAAAGAGCCAGGTTACGGGGATAAAACCCCAATATATTCTTTAACGAGCTTGAAAATTTTTTATCAGCAGAAAGCAGGTGCCTTAACACTAGGAGGAAATAATAAATGTTACACTCACAAAAGTAAGAAAAACACGGGTCTTAGGTTTTTATTGTTCGGGTTGTACGCGTAAACAGTTTTATTAATGTTGGATTTTTTATCGGGATTCTTATATTTGTGTATATGAAAACCAGAAGCTTAAATATAATATGAGCAAAATACTTTTAATAGAAGATAATACTGAAATGAGGGAAAACACCTCGGAGATACTTCATTTTGCAAACTATGTAGTAGTAACTGCCGAGAATGGTAGGGTAGGGGTTGAAAAGGCAAAAAAGGAAACTCCCGATTTGATTATTTGCGATATAATGATGCCTGATATAGATGGATATGGCGTATTGGAAATGCTGGGTAAATATCCGGAAACGGCAGGTATTCCTTTCGTTTTTTTGAGCGCTAAAGCCGAAAAGGGAGATATGCGCAAAGGCATGAACCTGGGTGCCGATGATTATCTTACTAAGCCATTTGACGAGGAAGAACTACTTAATGCGATAGAAGTAAGGTTGAAACGAAGCAACTCGTTCAGGAAAAACTTTGCACATGATATTTCGGGCCTGGCAGAGTTTATTGCCGAGGCTAAAGAATTCAGCCTGCCCATTAGCAGTGCGGCAGAATACAAAATGAGGGTGTTTTCTAAAAAGGAGGTGCTTTACAATGAAGGGGATGTTCCGACATTGATATACCTGGTGAATAAAGGGAAAATAAAAACCTGGAAAATGAGTGGTGACGGAAAGGAATTTATTACAGGCATTCATGGTCCGGGAGAATATTTTGGGTACGTTGCTATGTTGGAAGGAACTAATTATGCTGATTCGGCAACTGCCTTAGAAGATACTGAGGTTGCACTTATTCCCCGTCACGATTTTCTTTCTATAATATATTCCAATCACGAAATTTCGGCGCGTTTTATTAAAATGCTTGCCAATGATATTCGTGAGAAAGAAGAACGTTTGCTGGGTTTGGCATTTAACTCAGTAAGGTCGCGGGTGGCTGATGCGCTTATTAGTTTACAAAAAAAGAATGAAGCTACAGGCTCAATAAGAATTTCGCGCGATGATTTGGCAAGTATAATTGGTACATCAACGGAATCATTAATTCGTACTTTATCAGACTTTAAGCAAGAGAAATTTATAGAGACAGATGGTAGGGAAATAAAGGTGGTTAACCTGGTGGGCCTGGAAAAGGCCAGGAAATTCTCCTAAAACTTAAACATATAATTGCCTGATTATCAATAAATAGTGCAAAACACAAAAAACACTGTTAAAAATAGTTAAACTTTTCTACCTTTGAGGTATCAAACCGTAAACCAAATAATATTTTTTTATTGCCATGAAAACAAAACATTTTTTAGTAACAGGTATGATAGGCGTAGCTTTAGCAGGTATGATAATTACCGGCTGTAAAAAAGAATCTACTGCCGATACCGATGCTACTGCAGCGCAGGATGATGCCAATGCATCGTTTGCTTTGCAAGATTCAAAAAATATATCTGACGGCGCTGCCAAGGGCCAGGCTAATGAAAGGCCTTTTACCGGTGGCTGTGCTCAAATAACAAAACGTGATACCGTTATTGGAGGCGTAACCGATACCCTTATCGATATCTATTTCCCGGGTGGCTGTGTAAGCCCTGATTTAAGGACGAGGAAGGGGCATATTTTAGTTATGTGGAACGGCAAAGGATATTTTCAGGATTCTGCTTCAATTACTGAAACCTGGAAGAATTATACAGTAACCAGTTTGAGTGGATTGACAATAGGTGTTGCAGGTTCAAGGACATTAAGCAATATTGGCAAAGATTCAGCCGGCGACCATAGCTGGAGCTTTAACGCCAGCTTAACACTAACCTACAGTGGTACATCAACCGGTACAGCTACATGGAATTCTACCCGTACAAACACGCTTACCAAGGTTGGCAAAGTTTGGTACTATGTAATTACAGGTGGTGCCAGTGGTGTTAGTAAAAGCGGTGTATCATACAGCCTAACTATTAACAGCCCTCTTTACTGGACTGCTTACTGGCTTAACTTACTTGCAGGCAATAAGTATTGCGATTGTTTTGAATCGGGAACTGTAGAGTTAACCCGTTCGAGCAAAACCTATCCTCTCTACCTTACCTTTACCAGTGGTGTAGGGAACTGTAACCATACGGCAACTGCTACTATTAATGGCAATAACTATAACATTACACTGCCATAACAAGTAACAAAAATTAAAGAAAAGCCCCGCTCCGAGTACTCGGAGCGGGGCTTTTTTATTACCCTATTGCCGCTCATCTAAATCGTTGTTTTGTTGTATTTGAAATAAAGAGGAATAATAACGTGAAACCATCAGTTCTTATTTGTTTTAGATAAATTTTGGATTATTCAAAAAACTTTCTACATTTGATTTTACAAATCAATAAATCCTGGAATAAAAATGAAAAAAATCACAACAGCACTTATGGGTGTTGCTCTTTTATCAGCGGTAATTTATGCCGGTTGTAAAAAAGAAGGCACAACATCTTCAAATCCTGCCGACAGCGATGCTACCGCAGCGCAGGATGAAGCCAATGCATCGTTTATGATAAATGATTCTAAAACTATTGCAGATGGTGGGGCCAAGGGCCAGTTTAACAATAACAAAGCATTAGGTTTATGCGGCAATGTAAGCAGGCGCGATACCGTTATTGGAGGTAATACCGATACATTAGTTGATATATATTTTTCAGGCATGTGCCCTGATGCAGACGGACATGTTCGTAACGGGCATATTTTAGTTTACTGGAATGGCAAAGGTTATTTTGACCCTACTGCTACTATTACCCAAACATGGAAAAACTATTCGGTAACTACAATTTCTACCGGAAACAGTATAGCTGTTACAGGAGCTAACACAATTTCTAATACAGGTAAAGATACAGCCGGTGACCATAGCTGGAACTGTAGTTCAAGCGTTACACTTACATATTCTACCGGTGGAAGCGCTACCTGGAATGCAACCCGGGTTAACACGCTAATGCAGATTGGCAAAATATGGTATTATGAAGTTACCGGAAGTGCAACCGGAACAAGCAAAAGCGGCGTAACTTATACACAAGCTATTACCAGCCCGCTTTACTGGACCCCTTACCTTGTAAATACTGCTGACGGAAACCCTGTTTGTGGTTGCATTGAGGCAGGTACAACACAGTTTACACGCACTGGCAAAACATATCCTTTAATACTCAATTATACCAGTGGTGTTGGCAATTGTGCATATACAGCAACTGCTACCATAAATGGTAAAAATTATAATATTCTTGTTCCTTAATTGAGAATTATCTTGAAGTTGAAAAAGCCCCGCCCCGAGTACTCAGGGCGGGGCTTTTTTTGTGACTCAAGACTCAAAAATTAATACAATTAGCATAGGAATGAGTACTCTATTACCCTACATTTGTAAAGAATAAATAACTTAAATGTTCGAGACAAAATACCAGCCATTAGCCCCACATAAAGTTTTTTATTCACGCCTTATGAAGATGTGGATGATTGCCACTGCTGCTGTTATTGTTTGCCTTTTAATCGGCATTGCAGGGTATCATTATATAGCACATTTAATTTGGATCGATGCCCTTCATAATGCCTCCATGATATTATCGGGTATGGGCCCGGTGGCTAATATTGATAATGTAGTCGGAAAACTGTTTTCATCTTTCTATGCTTTGTTCAGTGGCGTGGCTTTCATTACCAATATTGGCATATTTTTGTCTCCGGTGATACACCGCTTTTTGCATAAAATACATATCAAAACCAAAGAAAATTAAATACTATTATGAAATATTTACCGCTTTCATCAGATCTGTTTATCAAAAACCGCAAGCGTTTTGTTAAAGAATTAAAAGAAAATTCGGTTGCTGTTTTTAATTCTAACGATATTCTGCCTACCAATGCCGATGGGCACATGGCATTCATACAGAATAGTGATCTTTTCTACTTATGCGGTATTGACCAGGAAGAAAGTATTCTGGTAATATTCCCTGATGCAAGTACAAAAGCATGGAGAGAGATGCTCTTTTTACGCGAAACCAACAAGCAAATTGCTGTTTGGGAAGGGCATAAATACACCAAAGAAGAAGCAAGACTGACATCGGGCATAGAAGAAGTATACTGGTTAAGTGAGTTTGAAGCAATCTTCCGCCAGGTAATGGCTCAGGCAAAGCATATTTATTTGAATTCAAATGAACATACCCGTGCTACGGTAGAAGTGGAAACCCGTGATGCCCGTTTTGCTAAATGGTGTAAAGAAAAATTCCCCTTGCACAGGTATGAGCGCAGTGCACCCATTATGCATGCCCTTAGAATGGTAAAATCGAAAGAAGAAGTTGATCTGATCAGCCATGCATGTTCTATTACTGAAAAAGGCTTCAGGAGGTTATTGCCATTTATTAAGCCCGGCGTGCAAGAGTTTGAAATTGAAGCTGAACTGATACATGAGTTTACCCGAAATCGCTCAAGAGGTTTTGCTTACGGTCCAATTATAGCATCGGGGATTGATAGTTGCGTGTTGCATTATACTGCCAATAATAAACAGTGTAAAAAAGGAGAAATCATATTACTTGATGTGGCTGCTGAGTATGCCAATTACGGGTCGGATATGACTCGTGTGGTTCCAGTAGATGGCAAGTTCACCAAACGCCAGAAGGCCGTTTATAATGCAGTGCTTCGCGTTTTCAGGGGTGCGAGTAGCATGCTTGTTAAAGGTAACAATATTGATAAATACAATGCTGCTGTAGGCCAGTTGATGGAAGAAGAATTAGTGAAATTGAAATTGCTGAAGATGTCGGATATCAAAAAGCAAAATCCTGTATTTCCGCTTTATAAAAAATATTTCATGCATGGTACTTCACACTTTTTAGGTCTCGATATACACGATGTTGGCTTCTTTCACCTTCCTTTCCAGGCTGGTACAGTATTTACTTGCGAACCGGGCATTTATATACCAAGAGAAAAGATCGGAGTGCGTATTGAGAACAACATACTAATTACTGAAAAAGGCAATGTAGATTTAATGAAAAATATACCTATAGAAGCGGACGAGATAGAAGAACTGATGAATAAATGATAAATTACACTACCTTCCGAAAGGCAAGGATAAGGTATTCTGATGAAGGAAAAGGGCGTGCCATTGTATTGTTGCATGGCTTCCCTGAAAACCTTCAGATATGGCAGGAATTTTCAGCCATACTTTCAAAAAGTTTCAGAGTTATTGCAATTGACCTGCCCGGTATGGGCGAAAGCGAAAATATTGGCTATGTACATACCATGGACCTAATGGCCAAATGTGTGCATAGTGTTATGGAAGAATTGAATTTGCGGAGATATGTTATTGTAGGCCATTCTATGGGCGGCTATGTTGCACTGGCATTTGCAGAGCTTTTCTCCGAGAATCTGAAGGGGCTCTGCCTCTTTCACTCGACTGCTTTTGCTGATAGTGATGAAAAGAAAATTGACCGTGATAAAGCAAGTGTAACTGCAAAAAAACATACTGCACAATTTCTGAAGGTATTTGCGGCTAACTTATTTGCCGATAAAGATGACCCCAATATAAAGAAACTACAACAGATAACTGCAAGCACCTCAGCACGGGGAGTGATAGCCGCATTGCAGGGTATGAAATTAAGGCCGAGCCGGGAGATCATTTTAAAGTTTGCTCAATATCCAGTATTGTTTATACTGGGTAAAAAAGATGGAATTATCAATTGGGAAAAAATGCTTCCGCAAACTGAAATACCTCCACATAAGCAAACATTACTATTAGAAGAAGCTGCACACATGGGCTTTTACGAGGCGCCAAAAATTACGCTAAGAGCCGTCCGCAAGTTTGCCTATAAGTGTTTCAGAGATAAGTCAAGATAGGATATTTAGCATCGGGCATTAAACCCACCGGACTTCTCTGCATCTAACATAATATGTTATCCAATCAAAAAAAAATACAGCATCTCTATTCCCGGGCAGGGTTTATGCTCTCTCCGGCTGAGATTTCTGCTATGGCGCAAATGGATATAAAAGAGGTTGTGAATAAACTCTTTAACGATTCTCATACAAGTACCGACCTACAATCAGCAAAGACAGCCCTCAGGCAGGATATGAAGGATATGACCGAGGAAGAGAAGAAAGAATTCAGAAAAGAACAAGGCAAGAGAGTTAAGGCATTAAATATTGAGTGGATGAACCAAATGGTTTCAACCAAGGCAGTGCTCAGAGAAAAGATGACACTCTTCTGGCATGGGCACTTTGCAAGCCGTTCCATCTTTGCTATGCTCGACATGAATTTAAATAATGCTATGCGGCAGAATGCCTTGGGTAAGTTTAGCGATATGCTTACCGAGGTATCTAAATCTCCTGCTATGCTTCTGTTCCTTAATAACCAGCAAAACAGGAAGAAGAGCCCGAATGAGAATTTTGCCCGCGAAGTGATGGAGCTATTTACAATGGGCAGGGGAAACTATACTGAAGATGATATTAAAAATGCAGCACGGGCATTTACCGGTTGGCGCTTTAACCTTAAGGGAGAGTTTGAGTATAAAGAGGATCAGCATGACGATGGAGACAAAACATTTTTAGGCAAAACCGGAAATTTTAACGGAGATGATATCCTAAAAATGATACTGGAACAACCGGAAACAGCCAATTACATTACCCGTAAAATATATAAGTACTTTGTAAATGAAACTATAGATGAGGATACATGTAAGATGCTGGCCGATAAGTTCCGCGAAGACTATGATATAAACCGGTTGATGTACATCATCTTCAGTTCCGATTGGTTTTACGATGAAAAGAATGTGGGCACCCATATAAAATCACCTGTTGAATTGATGGTTAACTTACAACGTACTATATCCTTGCAACTGGCAGACCCAATGGCTCCTTTATATGTACAAAAAATATTAGGACAAGTACTTTTCTTCCCACCTAACGTGGCAGGCTGGCCCGGATGTAAAGATTGGATTGACAGTTCATCATTAATGTTCCGCGTATCGTTGCCGGGGTTCCTTTTCAATAATGTTACCATGGAGGCAAAGCCCAAAGAAAGCCCTGAAGATGCGGAACATAAAATGATGGCGGCTGATGAACAGATGCCGGAAAGTGAAGCTCCGCGCAAGGTGGGTAAATTATCGGTTACTGCTGATTGGGATACCTATATAAATGCCTTCAGCAATATAAAAAATGAAAACCTTTACGATGCTATTTCGGAATACCTTATACAGACTCCTTCACCACAGTTTAAAGAAGATACACTTTCAAAATATGTGATTAAAGATACACGCGAAAGTTTTATAAAAACGTTGACCGTAGCGCTTATGTCGGTACCTGAATATCAAATGTGTTAATGCAATAAAATGGAAAATTTCAGCCGTAGAGATTTTTTACTTCGTTCGGGCCTGGCCTCAGCTTCGCTGCTTATGCCAAGGTTTTTAAAAGCTTTTCAGCCGGCTAATTCTAATATTTTACCTGCAAGCAATGAAACGTTGGTAGTTATACAAATGTCGGGTGGCAATGATGGATTGAATACAGTTATTCCATATCGTAACGATGATTATTATCGCTTACGTCCCAGTTTAGCCATCAAACAAAGCGATGCACTTTCACTTAATGGGGAATTAGGATTCAACCCTGTAATGAAGGCTATGAAAGGGCTTTACGATAATGGCTCGATGTCAATTATAAATAATGTAGGTTATCCTAATCCTGATCGTTCTCATTTCCGGTCGATGGATATTTGGCAAACGGCAAGTGCTGCAGATAAGTATTTGCAAACCGGATGGATAGGAAGATATTTAGATAATGAGTGTGCAGGTTGCGAAGGATACAGTGCTATTGAAGCAGATGATACATTAAGCTTTGCCATGAAAGGATTGAACAGGAAAGGCATGGCCATAAGCGACCCGAAACGCCTCTACCAGGATTCGCAACGGAAAATACTGCGAGATATTTCAGCAGATTATATGGTTGCAAAACATGAAAATAATACGCTTGACTACCTTTATAAAACACAGGCACAAACCATATCATCGGCAGATTATATTTATCAAAAATTTAATAACTACCGCAGCACTACCGATTATCCTCAAACTGAATTTGGTAAGAACCTGAAAACAATTTCGGAACTTATTATTTCGGGTATAGATACAAGAGTTTATTATGTTTCAATAGGTTCATTCGATACACATGTGGGGCAAAAGGGCAGGCAGGAAAAGTTGTTACAAGAACTATCTGATGGCTTAGGCTCATTTGTTAAAGACCTTCAGCAGAATAATCGTTTCAAAGATGTATTGGTTATGACCTTCTCGGAATTCGGGCGCAGAGTAAAACAAAATGGAAGCAATGGTACTGACCACGGCACTGCAAATAATATGTTCCTGCTTGGAGGTTCGTTAAGCAAGCCCGGCATTTTTAACGAAGCTGCTAACCTGGCTGACCTTGATGAAGGCGATTTAAAATACCATATCGATTTCCGGTCTATATATGCAACCGTGCTTAAACGCTGGTTAGATGCTAACGATGCAGCCGTTTTGGGCTCGCAGTTTGATTATGTGAATGTGGTGTAAAGAATTAATTCTCTATTGGTTTCTCTGGTGTTTCTAACACCAGTTCCATAAAGGTAAGGTCGAGCCACTTGCCGAATTTGTAACCCACTTCTTTAATATTACCAACTATTACAAAATTAAATTGCCTGTGTAAGCCAATACTTACTTTATTATCGGCATCTATACCCGCAACTATAGCGTGCATATTATTTTGTTTGGCAGCTTCTATAATTTCTAAAAGCAATTTTTTTGCAATTCCTCTTCCCCTGAAATTGGGATGTACGTACACCGAATGTTCCACCGAATATTTATATGCCGGCCTGAGCCTGAAATGGCCGTATGATGTAAACCCTGCAACACTATCATCTACTATTGCCACAAATACCGGGTGCTTAGCTGCTTTTTTATCGGCGTACCACTGCTCAATATCTTTACGTGTATAAGGAAGGTAATTGTATATAGCGGTAGTGTTTAAAATGGCATCGTTGTATATTTCTAATATGCCATCTAAATCTTTTTCTTCTGCGGGCCTTATAAATATGCTCATAGAATTGTAATTAAAGGTTCACCAGTTTTATGTTTTTGTAATACTCCAATAGGCTCAATATATTCCGCTAAGCCTTCTTTCTTGAATAAAGTCTCTACTTCATTTTTTGCTTCAGGTGTAACTGCAATTAATAAACCACCACTTGTTTGCGGATCGCAAAGTATAGCTTTTTGTTTTTCTGTAAGTGGTCCAATTTTATCTCCGTAACTATCCCAGTTGCGAACGGTGCCTCCCGGTATTGCTTTCTGTGCAATATAATCGTTAAGGTCTGCCACTAATTTTATTTTTTCAGAATTTACCGTTGCACTTAATTTACTGCCTTCACACATTTCTTTTAAATGGCCCAATAATCCAAAACCTGTAACATCCGTCATGGCTGTAATACCATTAATCAGCGATAATTTAGCACCAACAGAATTTAATTTCATCATATTATTTGCAGCAAGCCCTTCATGCTCTTTTTTCAGAATTCCTTTTTTCTCGGCTGTGGTAAGTATGCCAACACCTATTGGTTTGGTGAGGTAAAGCAGGCAACCTTCTGTTGCAGTATCGTTACGCTTAAGATATTTCAAATCAATCATTCCGGTAACTGCTAAACCAAAAACAGGCTCAGGGCAATCGATACTATGACCACCGGCTAAGGGTATACCAATTTCATTGCAAATTTCCCTGGCTCCTTCCATTACCTGGTGTGCAGCTTCAATAGGCACCGTGTTTATTGGCCAGCCCAAAATGGCTATTGCCATTAAGGGTGTGCCACCCATGGCATATACATCGCTAATTGCATTGGCTGAAGCTATTTTGCCAAACTTAAAAGCATCGTCTACTATGGGCATGAAAAAATCGGTGGTGCTTATTAATCCGCGTCCTCCACCAATGTCATACACAGCAGCATCGTCCTTGCTTTCGTTGCCTACAATAAGGTTTTTATTGGGTAAAGATGGTTTGGCTGAATGCAAAATGGTATCGAGTATTTTGGGCGAGATCTTGCATCCGCAGCCTGCACCGTGGCTATATTGAGTCAATCGTATAGGTTCCATTAATTTCATTTGAAGCAAAATTAAGAAATGAAAGTATCAAGCCCCTGTAAATATACAATATGCCTTATGCAGACATTAATACTACAAGTTGAATGCCCTTGATATAGAGAACCCTAGTTTAATTGCGCCCGTGCTCCACGAATCGTTGGTATAAGGAATAATATTGTTTTCGTTTATATAAGAGGCATTGCTGAGGTTTATTTCAAAAACGTGCCCACCGGTTTCTACTTCATACCCTATTGAAAGAGCATTTGAAAAAGGAGGGTTATTGTTATTAGTCCTGTATGCAGATAACATATAATAATAATCGAACACAATTGCCGAATGCTTGGTTAGGGTTATTCGGCCACCTACACCCACAAACGGAATAGTATTTTGATCAGTTGCCCCATTATTAGGGTTAACATTAGCTAATACATAGTTACGGTAACTAAAACCAGTAAGTAACTCAGCAGAAATACGTTTATTAAACCTGCGGTCTAAAATAAGTTGCGAAAAATAGGAAAGACGGTCGGCAAAATGCTGCGATGGAGAAACGGCATCAGCATATAGTTTAAAACTCGATTCAGGAGTCACTCCCGCATCTTCATAAAATGCAAGCGAAACAGGTATTCCGCTTGCGTTTTGGGTAAGCAGCCTGTACTTTCCCATTACATCGATCAATTGCTGCATTTCACTGCGGCCAAAACCTAATTCAAGGTTATTGGTTATGCCAAATTCAAACGAAAAGTAAATATCAGAAGCTACATCAAATCCATATAAGGTTGGAAACCCGCCCCCGCTGGTGCCAATATCACCAAAGCGGTGCATAATTCTGAATACCATTACATTGGGGTCGGCAGTTTTGGTGGTTTGGGCATTAATGAGTCGTGTGTCTTTCCATGTAGAGCCAATTACGTTACTATCTGGTTTATTGGCCTTCTGAATTGAATCTGCCAGGTAGGCAAGACTTTGACTTTTTATTGTAAAAGAGATAGAACATAGAATAACTATAACTACCAATAAGCTTTTTTTAATTTTCATAAAATGAAATTTGGTGTTATTATATTTATTGAGGAGCACCGGCAAGTAACCATGCTTTAAACTTAGCGCTGGTACATGCATCAAGCGGAAGATAAGGAGCCAGCGGCATTCTTTTTTGAACGAAAATGTACCGCCAGAATAAGCTTTTCTCACCCCCGGTAGCATAGTGTTGCAGCGAAGCGTAATTAGTAAAATCGCCACGTTCTGATACACCTGCCGAATGACAACTTGTATTAAAACTACCGCAGTAGGTATTAATTATAACCTGCATTGAATTTGTGTAGGTTAGGCCGGCGGTATCGCAATTTGTTGGTAAAGGTGCAGGTTGAGATACGTTCTTTTCGCAGGAATTTGAACAAACTATGCATGTGAATAATACAAGAGCTAATAGTACCTGGAGTTTCCGCATAACGGTCGTTTTTTTAGTTTAAATAAATCATAATAAAAAGGCAGCAAAAGTTGAAATAGTTGACGTTCAAATTGTTATATGATTGAAGGGAAATTTTACATGTTTCACGGTTTATATTTTCGCATAACCACTCTTGTATTATATAAGATGATGATAGTTTGAAATAGTTGGGTACTTGTTGCTTTATTGATGTATGGTATTAAATAATGCCCGATTTTATTAAAAAGCAATAATGTGACCTAAGTATGGTTAATAATTCAGGAAAAATTCGATATTTGCATAGGTTAACATGGTTGGTTCCCCCACTGCCAATGTTTTTTTTCCTGGCAACCCAACCCTTTTTAGTATTAATTCATCTATAAAGTAAGACAGTATGTCTCAAAAGATTTCGGAAGAGGAGCTGATTAAAGGCTGTTTAGCGGGTACATGGGCCTTTCAGCAAATGCTTTACAAACGGTATGCGGCCAAAATGCTGACAGTTTGTATGCGTTACGCGGGTAATAAAGAAGAAGCGGAAGATATATTGCAGGAAGGTTTTGTGCTGGTATTTGAGAAGATGGCACAATTTAAAATGAAAGGTTCTTTTGAAGGCTGGATAAGAAAGGTAATGGTGAATAAAGCTATTGAGCATTACAGGAAATCGGCACATGTTTTCCAGGTAATGAATGTAGAAGACGTGGAAAATGAAATAAGTGTAAACGATATAGTAAGTAATGTAAATGCAAAGGAATTACTGAAAATGATACAGGAATTACCGCCTATGTATAAAATGGTTTTTAACCTGTATGTTTTTGAAGAGATGACACATAAAGAAATAGCGGAACAATTGGGAATAGCTGAGGGTACATCGAAATCAAACTTATCGGATGCAAGAAATTTGTTAAAGAAAAAAATAACAAAGAATATACTCATAGCAGAACAATACGACTTTGATGGGCGAAAGGCTTACTAATAAAGATTTTGATGATATTTTCAGGGATTCCATTGGTGATGTGGATACCCAACCGTCTGAAGGTTTTTGGATAAAGGCCTCGGAAAACAGTTTATTTAACAGTACCCAGTCTAAAAAGAAAGCTGTAGCTAAATGGAAACTGATTGCGGCCTCACTTACTGCTGCAGTAGTAATACTGGCTGCGTATGTTTTTTATATGCAGGGTAAGCTTGATAATGCCAATAAAAAACTAACAATAGCTGAAAAGAAGAATACTATTCCACCGGGTGTAACTATAAGTCAATTAAATAATGCTACCGCAAGTACTTCTTCGATTCATAAAGAAATCACTCCACCCATAAATCAAGCGGTTGATGTAAAAAATCGCAGTGCATTGGTAACTAATAATGCGCGCCAGAATAGTTTCTCTAATGGTTCTTTGCCACCTTTAGGTACATCAAAAAATCACAACAATAATCATAATGTTGCCATAAATAATAATGCTTCCCCAGCGAATACCATAGCTTATAATCAGTCAGCATTGCAAAAGGATCAGGGAACAATTTCTTCAAATAGTATTGAATTTTTAAACGGGTCCGGAAATAGTTCAATACTAGCCAATAGCGCTGAAGAGCTTACTATTAATGATAATATTATACCGGTTCAAAATACTATAAAAACTGCTGAAGACAAATCAGTTCTATCAAAAATGTCTGTTTCATTATTTTACCAACCGTATTTGTCCGATGAGCCGCTTGAAAATCAATCTACTGATATTGTAACCTATAATAATGTTTCAGGAAATGAGGAAGAAGTAAAACCATTCATTGCAGGAATAAAAATCGGGTATGATGTTTCAACGCACTGGACAATTACAACGGGTTGTCTTTATTATAATTTTACCATTGGTGTATCACCCACTATAATCTATGCTCAAAAGCAACAAAATGGCGATGTAGGCTATTCTTTCCAAACCGGCATGGGAAGTGTAACATGCCCTTATGTGAGCTCTAACCCGAGTGCAGGTGATGCTATAACAGTAAGTGGAAATGAAGTTGCAAACTATATCAGTATTCCACTGCAGGTGAAGTACAATTTTATAACTGCCCGCAATTGGAGCTTCTATTTAACGGCAGGTATAATGGCAAATATTGTAGCTTACCGAAAGATGGATATGCATTGGGAAGAGAATAACCTGAATGCAGGCAATGCTATTGAGGGAATAGATAATTCCAGGAAAATTTATGGTTCATATTACTTTGCACCTGCCATTAGTTATAAGGCATTTAAAGGAATATCTTTATTTATGGAACCCTCTTTACAAGGTTCACCCGTGTTTTCAAGCGCTAAAAACTCCCCTCCTTATGTTGGCGTAGGCGCAGGAATTACTTATCATTTCTAAAGCAGGAGGGAATAAATTATATTTTTCTTACCCAACTATTAGCTATATACTCTCATCTTATATAGTATAGACGCAGGATTACCTAAATTTTAAATTAAATGGAAAGACGTGATTTCATCCAGAAGTCGATTATACTGACGTGTGGTATTGCAGGAGTGTCGGCATTTTTAGAGGCTTGTCAAAAAAGTAATACAACACCAACGGCGCCCAGTGCTAATTTTACTATTGACATAAGCTCATCACAATATAGTGCCCTGCAAAAGAATGGAGGCTCGGTCTATTATAGTGCCAGTAATATTATAATAGCGAGAGACAATGCAGGGAACTTTATTGCCTTATATGATGTATGCCCTCATGCCGGTTGTGCTGTTCAGTTCGATGGAGCTTCAAAATTCCCCTGCCCATGCCATGGTTCTTTGTTCGATGAAAACGGAAATGTGCTTCAGGGGCCTGCCACAAGCGGGCTAAAAAAGTACAGTACTTCCCTTAGCGGCACTCAATTACATGTGTCAGGATAACAATGATAATCAATAACTTGTGGATTTTTATTTATCTCCACCCAACCATTTGGTGGTTTCTCTCATCTATGTAAAGGTGGAGCCCTAGAACCCTGATTATTTTTAGGTCGAAAAGCTTGGAATTAGTATGTTCATTGTATAGTTTAGCATACCCATGAATTTAAATTAAACCTGGTAAAAATTAAAATTTATGAAAAAACATTTATTAAAACTTTCAGTATTTCTTGCAGTAGGAGGAATTATTTTCTTCACTAGTATGCAAACAGTATCCTCCCGTTCAGCCGGAGGTAATGCTATTTCATATTGCTCAGGTTCTCCATATGATGGTAGCACCTGCGCCGTGGGAGGATGTCATAATACGCCTAATGTAGCAGCTCCGTCCAGCTGGATAACATCTAACGTACCTAAAACAGGTTACGTACCCGGCACTACGTATACTATTACCTGTAGGGCTGTTAATAAAACAAGCGGGCATAATTCTAATTTTGGGTTTGAATTTACACCACAAAACCAAAGTACAGGTGCAGTGGTTGGTACGCTCGCCAATATAACTACCTCGGGTAAGGGCGCTACACAAATTGCATCCTCTTCTCCAAGTTCATGGGTAACACACACTTCAGCCAGTTATACAGGAACAGATTCTTGTGTATGGTCATTTAAATGGACTGCCCCAAAACCAGGCGTAGGTGCAGTAAACTATTATGCAGCATTTAATTGTGGCAGTGGTGATAACCAAAGCAGTGGAATTATTTATTGGGATTCGGCACATTTTATACAAGGCAGCACTGTTGGTATAGAACAGATTGCAAGCGAATCAACTGATATAAATGTATATCCTAACCCTGTTAAGGATGTATTTAATGTAAGTTACTCACTTCAGGATTCAAAACAAGTTGAAATAAACCTTTATTCTATTGACGGCAAAGAAATAGGTAATCTCCTTTCGGGTGTTGAACAATCAGCCGGAGATCATACCCAGCAATTGCATATGCCTTTAGTAAAATCTGGTATATATATTATACAGATTATACAGGATGGCGAGGCTACATATAAAAAAGTTATTGTAGAGTAGTATATTTGCACTAAGTTCCTGTTAAATTTGAACTTTATGAAGAACAAGGTATTTCTTGGAGTTGTAGCACTTGGCTTGATTTTAGCAGTAAATTCTTGCGAGAATAAGGAAGCGCTTCTTCCAAGTGTTTCTGTTACAGCAAATTGTGATACTGCCGGTATGACTTATTCAACCGGTGCAGGAGCACCCATTCAAACAATAATAAATGCCCAGTGTGCAACATCAACATCGTGCCATGGTTACGGTGCTCCCCATGTAAATGGCGATTTTTCTTCCTGGAGCAGTTCAGTATTTCAAAATGCTATTGCGGGCGGTACAAGTAGTACAATGTGGTCCAGGTTACAGCCTACAGCCTCTTTACCAATGCCTAATGTACCTCAACCAGGTTGGAGTGCATGCGACAGGCTTAAACTGGAAGCATGGTTACAAGCCAACGCTCCTCAATAAATAATATTAAAAAATGTATATGAAAAAAATAATTAGTGTAATTGCTGTTTTCTGTGGCCTTTTTACTACTGCAAGTTTTGGCCAGATATATATGGCCGATTCTGCACGAATTTCGTTTTTTTCGAAAACTAATGCAGAAGATATTGATGCGGCAAACACACTTTGTACACCCATATTACCAAACCGGTGCTGAACCCTAAATACCATAACACCAGGCGAAACTGTTTTAGTGGTTTGCATATTAATGAGCTTGGTATCCTTCCAGGTAGATTCGAGTGGAGGGAGCGGCTGTGTAGCGCTTTGAATTGAATCAGTAATTCCCAATAAGCTTTGGGTTTTACCTATAAACGGGCAGCAACAAACTAATGTCGCGCCTAATAAAAGACTTTTATTTATTCGCATAAATTTTAAGTTACCTATTTCTTAGTGTTATAGGGTTTCATGGTAGCCTTCACAGTTACATCTACATTATCTGCAACATTCATGCTTAAGAAAGAAGGTAATTTTATGTTGTAATCGGCAATTTTAATATTGAACTTGGCATAAATAAAAAGTGCACTGCCTTTAACTGTAATTGTACCGGGCACGGTAATAGTCTTTTTAACACCATGCATATCCATCGTACCTGTTACAGTTACATTATACGTACCATCGGTTAAATAATCTACGGTGCCATTGATCTTCCCTGT
>JABCZW010000047.1 GCA_013289475.1 Bacteroidota bacterium | reverse complement strand
TTTAGCAGCAAAGAATAAGAGAACTGCAGACTCACTTGCGGCGGTTAAGAAAGCTGCTGCCGATAAGGCAGCATCTGAAGCTGCCTTAAAAGCTCAACAGAAAAAAACAGCTGATTCTTTGGCTGCAATTAACAAGGCTTTAGATGATAAATATACTGCTGCAATTAACAAAGCAAACCAATACTTCCTTACCAAAAATTACACCCCGGCGTTGCAAGCATATCAGCAGGCTTCAGCTATAAAACCAAATGAAGCCTACCCCAAACAGCAAATTGCAAAAATTAAGGCACTTTTAGGTCCCCAGACAAATACTACTCCACCTAATAAGACAATTAAAAAAGACTCTGTTCCCATAGACCCTACTGTAAAAGATTCGATTGCATCGAAGTACCCGCAGGGAATTACCGAAGAACATATTGATGAACCAGGTTGTGAAGTAACCCGCAGGGTTGTTGTAAAAGGCAACCACGGCCAGGTTTACACCCGTAAAATATGGAGTTGGGGACAAACCTATTACTTTAAAGGAGACCAGCCGGTTGGAGAAGATGTTTGGAAAAACGAGACCCAAAGCTCTAACTAAGTACTATTTATAGCCAATTTATAAGGTCTATAGGTTGTTTGTATCAAATAAATTACTACCTTTGCACCCCTTAAAAATTTGTTCAAATGGCAACAACAGGAGATATAGGCGTAGGTACTATCATCCGCTTCAACGGTGAATTGTGTTCTATTGAAGAATACCAGCACCGCACACCAGGTAACCTCAGGGCTTTTTATCAGGCTAAAATGAGAAACCTGAAAAGTGGAAAACTTGCTGAAGCCCGTTTCAGGTCAGGCGAAGTAGTGGAAACGGTAAGAGTAGAATACAAAGAACTTCAATATATATTCCAGGAAGGAGACTTTATAGTATGTATGGATCATGAAACCTATGAACAGGTTCACGTTCCTGCTGCATTATTTGGCAAAGGCGCACAGTTTTTGAAGGAAGGGATGGAAGTAAAGGTTGCTTTTGAAAGCGATACCCCTCTTATTGCAGAACCGCCGGTATTTGTTGAACTTGAAGTTACTTATGCTGAACCCGGAGTAAAAGGCAATACTGCAACCAATGCATTAAAACCAAGCAAGGTTGAAACCGGAGCTGAAGTTTATGTTCCTCTTTTTGTTAACCAGGGCGACAAGATTAGGATTGACACCCGCACCGGAGAATATTGCGAACGAGTAAAATAAAAAATCTTAATTAAAACCATAACATGGCAAATCACAAATCATCAATTAAACGCATTCGCTCTAACGATGCTAAAAGGTTGCGTAACCGTTACCAGGCTAAAACCGTTCGTACTCTTATTAAAGAAGTAAGAGCAACCGAGAAGAAAGCAGAAGTAGTTAAAGAACTTCCTAAAGTCCTTGGCTCAATCGACAAGCTGGCTAAAAAGAACGTGTTCCACAAGAACAAGGCAGCTAACCTGAAGTCGAAGTTGATGAAGAGAGCTAATAAGCTTTCTAAGTAAACACCAGATATATTTTAGAATATAGCAAGTCCCGCAATATGCGGGACTTTTTCGTTATAGTGTATTTAGATTCTTCCAGACACCGTCCACAAGTTCCGATACACCCTGGCCGGTAAGCGATGAGAAGAATATAACCGGCATCTTTTTAAATATCTTATCTCCTTTTTTCAATTCCTTTGTAAGCTCCTCCTGCAATTCTTTATCGGCCATATCGCATTTAGATATACCTAATATTCTTTTCTTATCAAGTAAGAAAGGGTTGAATTTTTCTATTTCTGACAACAGGGTTTGATATTCTTTTAAAATGTCAGGTGCATCGCAGGCCACTATAAAAAGCAACAGTGAATTTCGTTCTATATGCCTTAAAAATCTTAACCCTAAACCTTTACCCTCATGCGCTCCTTCTATAATACCCGGTATATCGGCCATTACAAATGAATAATTATCACGTGCTTTTACAATACCCAGGTTAGGCACAAGCGTTGTAAACGGGTAATCAGCAATTTCGGGTTTAGCCGCCGATACTACAGATAGTAATGTTGATTTACCAGCATTTGGGAAACCCACCAGCCCCACATCGGCAAGCAACTTAAGTTCTAATATCTTCCATTTGGTAAAGCCTGGTTCGCCGGGTTGAGCGAAGCGTGGTGTTTGATTTGTAGGGCTTTTAAAATGGTTATTGCCCATTCCGCCTCTACCACCACTTACTAATATACGCTCCTCTCCATCCTGGCTTATTTCGAATTCCGTTTTACCAGTTTCTTCATCTTTTACTATTGTACCTATAGGTACTTCCAGTATTATATCTTCGCCATTTTTTCCTCTCATTAACTGGTATGACCCGGGATCTCCGTCGCTCGCAATAACATGCTTGCGATACTTTAAATGAATAAGGGTCCATAATTGTTTATTACCACGCAAAATAATGTGCCCGCCTCTGCCACCATCACCACCATCGGGGCCTCCTTTCGATACCATTTTATCGCGGTAAAAATGCACAGACCCTTTACCACCCTGGCCTGAACGGCAGCATATTTTTACGTAATCTACAAAGTTTGAACCTTCCATAAAATCTTTACCCTATCTATTTACTCCACAATTTTCTCGGCAGCGGCAAGTATTGCTTCTGCATTTGCATCCGATGAAGCCTCGGAATATAACCTCAATACCGGTTCCGTTCCCGAAGCCCGTATCATCATCCATTCGTTATCATTAAAAAAGAACTTGTACCCATCAAGGTCTTCAATCCTGTCAACTTTAAATTTCCCAAACGAAGTATATTTCTTTTGCTTACAGTTTTGCAATACAAGTTGTTTCTTTTCTTCTGTTATATGCATATCAATACGCTTGTAGGCAAACTTTCCGGTAATTTTGGTTACCTCTTTTATAAGTTCGTCAAGGCTCTTGCCTGTTTTAGCCATAAACTCAAGCAATGTAAGTCCTATCCATATTCCGTCACGTTCCGGTATATGGCCCTTTATAGCCATTCCACCTGATTCTTCGGCACCAATAAGTACATCTTCCGATATCATTACACCGCATATATACTTAAAGCCAACTTTCACTACTTCCAATGGCAGGTTATAGTGCTTGCATATTTTCTTCACCTTTTCGGTAACTGAAAATGCCACACAAACCTTACCTTTCATTTTTTTATATGCAACAAGATAATGCACCAACAACAATATTATGTTGTGAGAATCTACAAACTGCCCCTTTGCATTATAAACCCCTATCCTATCGGCATCGCCATCGGTGGCAAGGCCAAAATCAATGTTCTTCGATTTCTTTATCAATGATTCAAATTCAGTAAGATTACGCTCAATTGGTTCGGGTGCAGTACCACCAAATGAAGGATTGTGCACACAATGCAGTAAAATAGCCTCGGGAAACAACCTGCGGATTACATTTTGGCCTGCACCATACATTGAATCGTATGCCAGGCTAAGGCCCGATTTCTTAATTAGTTTCAGGTCGAAATTCTTTTCTACCTGTTTGCAATAAAGGGTCTCAAGGTCTGTATAGCTAATTTGCTTTTTGCTTATAAAGCCCTTTATATCCAGTGAATTGGTATCTATTGTGCTTCTGTCCTGTATAAGTTCTTCTATTTCCTTAACATTTTCAGCTAATAATGGGCCACCATAACTGCCTTTAAGTTTATACCCGTTATAAGAACCCGGGTTATGACTGGCGGTAATAATTACACCCAATGTAGCTTTGTGATGCAACACTCCAAGCGATGTCATAGGGGTTGATACAAAATCGGTTGAAAGCAATACTTTAATATTATTATAGGCAAGCACTTTAGCCACTACTTCGGCAAACATTTTGCCCCCAAAACGGCAATCGTAACCCACTACTACCGATGCTTTAGTATTATCTTTCAATAACCAGCGGGCAGTAGCTTCTGCCACACGTGTTACATTTTCAATGGTATAGTCCTCGGCAATAATTGCCCTCCAACCGTCGGTACCAAATTTTATTGCATTCATTTTCTTTACTGTTTGAGCATGCAAAAATAACCTATTCCTTCACATCAGCCCTATTTTAAAGCAATTCGCTGGGCCGTTAGCCTCTCAGAGAAAGAATATAGTATTATATTGCACTATTAAGTAGAATCCTGCATACACATGACAACAACCGATCCCAAAAATATTGTTCTCGCTTATCACGATGCTTTTTACAAGAATGACCGTGCCACAGTAAGAAAACTGCTTGCAGACAACGGAACATTTACCGGCCCTTTAAACTCATTTACCGACGCAGATAAGTTTCTTGATTCGGCAGCCATTTTTATGCAACTGGCTAAGAAAACCGAAATAAAAAAAGTTTTTGTCGATGGCAATGATGTTTGTGTTATTTACGACTCAACCACAATAGTTCCTTCAATTCCGGTATTACCTATTGCTTCGTGGTTTAAAATTGAATCTGGGAAAATTAACTTCTTTCACGTTCATTTTGACCCGGGCCCGTTTGTAAAAGCTAAAGAAAGCGGAGATATTGCCAAAGCACTTCAGTCTCTTGCAAAATAAGATGAGTATTTATTTACACTGTACAAGTTTAAGAGTCTTGTGGTATTAAGGCTTATTAATTGCTTCCCAGTTAAAACTATCTTACCTTTGCTATAGATTATCCTTTAGCGGGTGAGAACCATATTTGCAATTCCCGGTTTTTTCAAAAATATTATCAAGGTATTTCTTTTGTATAAATTAAACTATTGGCAACTGTTCATTTATTTAATAATTGTGAACTTTAGCTTGAATTCCGGCAAGCTTTCAGCCCAGGCACATATTTCACCCGATGGGTTTGAGCAGGTATTTTCGTATTGGGCAAAAGGTCTTGAGAATACAAGGCAAAAGCTTGAAGCATCTACCACAGAGTTTATGACATTCCAGCGGTTTTATGAAAAACAAATTGATTCATTACGAGCCATTTTTTTAATGGAAATCGGAGCAGGAAAGATCGACTCCTTAAATGCGACTGGAAAAATAAAAGAGGAAGAAAGAAATGTATCTAGTCTTTACCAGCAATTTAAAATAATTGAAAAAACTTATCCTTCATCGGTTGATGAATACCGCCATGCTATATCGCCGCGCATGGCTACAGTATGCGATACATCTGGTTGCACAAATATTGGTTTTGAGCAAGGCACCCTGAACGGCTGGAATGCTTTTTACGGGTTTAACAATAACAGTACCGGCACTTTTAATTTTTTCAATGTAACTAACTTAACCGGCGGCCCGGCAGGAGCCATTACGCAGGCAGCAAATGATGCACTTACATTTACTGCCGGTTTTTATAATGCAGGTGTAGGAGCTAACCCCAGTCCTGATTATCAAATCACAATCACATCAGGTACACGAGGCGATGCACTTGTGCCAACAGTTCCAGTAGTATCGCCATACGGAGGGCAATATTCGGTAATGCTCGGCGATAGCACTATGGTAAATTACGGAGTGGCTATTTTATCGAAAACATTTTTAGTAAGCGCGGCTAATGCAGATTTCACTTACCAATATGCAGTATTCCTTGAGAATCCAAGCGGGCACACGTACTATACTCAACCTTTTTTCCAGGTAGCGCTGCTAGACCAGAATGGCGATACAATTCCTTTTTGCGGACAATACCAGGTAGTATCATCGGCAGGTGGTGTACGGGGCTTCAGCCCGGTTTATATTCCGCCCAACGGAACTGTAGGTAACGATACCGCGTTTTATAAAGACTGGACCGTTGTTAGCGTGCCGCTTAAAAAATATATAGGGCAATGCGTTACCATTATTTTCGAAACAGGAGATTGCAGCAAGGGCGGCCATTTTGGATATGCCTATGTAGATGCATCATGTGCACCATTGCAAATAATTACTTCATCGCCTGCCATTTGCGGGCAACGGTATATTACTCTTACAGGCCCTCCGGGTTTTGTTTCATACCATTGGTCGTCTAATACCGGTGTTTCATTAAAAGGTGATACAACTCAATCTATACAAGTAGATAGCGCAGGAACTTACACCCTTATTGTCATTCCGGTTACAGGCATTTCTTGCTCCGATACCCTTTCAGTGACCGTGCCAAAAGTGCCTGGCCCTCCTCCAATTCCCTCATTTAAGGCAGATACGGCCTGTACAGGGCAGTCAACAATATTTACCAATACTTCTATTCCTTTAAGTGGACCCGGAGTAAAGTTTTATTGGGATTTTTATAACCTGGGGACTTTTCAGGATTCTTCTACCAATGCTGCATGGCAATTTAATACCCCGGGGACATATTATGTAAAACTATACGAAATAGTTAATGGCTGTGGTGCCGATACAACTATTAAGGTAATAGTGGTTCCCCCATTCTTTCCTGCCATATTTGCAACTAATACAGATTGCCAGGGAAATCCAATTACCCTTACTGCAAATGGAGGAGGACAATATTTATGGAACACAGGCGCTACTACCAGCACAATTACTGTTTCACCTTCATTAAGCGATACCCTTTTTTATGTTAAGGTAACCAATGGTTGCTCTGATACGGCTTACCATAGCATACATATTATACATGTAACACCAGTAATCGCCTGCTGTGATACCACTATTTACTATGGCGATAGTGCATTGGTAAATGCGAGTGGCAGTGCAACAAATTACATTTGGTCGCCTTCTTCGGTAGCGTGCATTACATGTGCTAATACCAAAGCATCGCCAACATCAAACACAACATATACTATTACAGGAACAGATGTAAATGGATGTGCATCATCGGCCATTGTAGAAATAAAAATTGATGTGTGTGGCAATACCTGGATACCAAATGCTTTTAGCCCAAACAAAGATGGATTGAACGATGTTTTTGCACCTAAAAGCAGCTGCACTATTACTTATACCATGTATATATTCAATCGTTGGGGTGCGCTTATTTATAAAAGCGATAACAAGCCCTGGGATGGAACTGTAAAAGGAGACCGCGTACAAGAAGACACTTATGTATATAAGATACTTGTAACTACTACAGATCTTGTAAAAAGAACCTATATAGGGAGAGTTACAGTGCTTAAGTAAGTACTTTATTGCATAATTACTTACCCCTGCCCTGCACCATTATAAGCACAGTATAGATAAGTATACGCACATCGAGGAGCAACGAAATATTCTCGATATACAACAGGTCGTATTTCATACGTTCTATCATCTGATCAACATTTTCGGCATAACCATACTTAACCTGCCCCCATGAAGTAATGCCCGGCTTAACTTTGTTTAAATGCCTGTAATGCGGAGCTTTTTGTGTAATAAGGTTAATATAAAACTCTCTTTCAGGCCTTGGTCCGACTAAAGACATATCACCCGTTAAAACATTATAAAATTGTGGCAGTTCATCAAGCCTAGTTTTACGCAAAAATTTACCAAACGGAGTAATACGACTGTCTGTTTCGCTCGATAAAGCAGGGCCATTCTTTTCAGCATCTAAAAACATGCTCCTGAATTTATAAATGGTAAAGGGCTTGCCGTGCAGTCCAATCCTTTCCTGCGAATATATTACCCGCCCTTTTGATGTAAGCTTTATTATAGTACCAATAACTAAATAAACAGGAGAAAGGATAAGCAAAAAGAAAAGCGAAACTACGATATCAAAAAACCTTTTAAACACACGCTGGAATGGAGGCAAAATATCGCGCGAGGCAACAATAAGCGGTGCATCTAAGATAGACACCAACCGCACTGAACCGGTAAGGATATCATACATATCGGGAATAACTTTAATTACCACATCGCAATCGCCAAGGGTATTTACAATTGATTCTATGTATTTATGCTCCGAAGATTCAATGGCAATGATAACTTCCTGGGCCTCCTGCTTAATAATAATATCGCGGATGTTATCAAATTCACCCAGGTGTTTTAACTTGGTATTAAGTTCCGCCGAAAAACCGTTGCTATTATCTACATGCACAAAGCCCACAAACTTGTTACCCGATGACTTTCGCTGCTTTTCCATTTCCTCATACAACTGGTAAGCCTTTTTGTTGCTGCCCACCAAAACCGTATTAAAACCAATTTTACGATTATGCACCCTGCTATTGGTATAGGTTGTAATAGCCAGGTGGGCAATAGAACTGCTTATAAACTGAAGTCCGAATAGAGTTGAAATTAAAAGATAATAGGAATGATAATCTACTATCTTATCGTCGATAAGGAGCGTAAAGAATAGTATTACCACACCAATTATATCTATTATAAAAAGCTGCTTAAGTTCTGCTATGCGCGATTTGCGGTAAACATTAGCATATAAACCTACCAGAGAATGCAAAAGCACCCAAAAAAGTGGTATTACTATTAGTGCCAGGTAAAATTTAGTATCGGGCTTTATTGATACCCTATAACCATAGGCCTGCGATTCGATGTATATTTTACGGAAAAGCCAGAACAAAGCCCATGAGCCGGCCGATGTTAAAACATCGGCAACTACATACTTTGCTATTTCTCCGTTCCGCCTCATTAATTATACCTTACCAGTTTAATATTATCAAAATATACCTGTCCTGTTGTTACCCCGCTATCTAATTGCACATCAATATAAATTTTATACCCTACCCCTGTAGGAGATGCGGTTGCGGCTATCATTGGTTGCAAGTTAATGTACATTTTTTTCCAGGTACTACTGGTATCAACATAAATTACAGGATCAAACTGGCCATTATACAGGTTTACCATGCCTACTGTAAATATATTATTGGTTTTATAGTTGATCTCCAAAAAAACGGCATTCCCATTATTAGCAAGGTTAAATGTATCAATGGTAACTCCCCTATAATGACTGTCAACACTATTTACAGCCACATAACCAGAAGCATTACCCTGGTAAACATTCGGGTTCGGCTTACTTATCCTCATCATATTCGTATCACTTATCCCTGACGTTGAGTCCTTCACAAAACCATTAGTGATACCTTCATAATCTGTAATTATTGAAACACTCGAATAACTTGCATATTTTACTATGGGCATAAATTTAACTGTAGCACCTTGCGTAAGTTGGGTTCCGGTTAAAGTATAGGCGCTGTAAAAAGGGTATTTTATACGGGTTGCTGCCGAGCCATTGTTTTCAACGCCCGCAAATATTATAACGTTATGGGTCCCTGTTGTTGCTATCATAGGGAAGGTACATGGCAGAGGAAAAGCACCTATTGGGTTATTATCGACATATACCCAAGCGCAATTAATACCATTGGCTGATGTGCCCTGTACAGTCGGATTGGTAATAATAAGCGGTATGCTGTCTATACGTCCGTAACAAGGCACTATGGCTGGGGGGGTGAAAAGGCTGCATGAAGTCATAGCAGCTGACAACCCCAATAACAAAAACAATACATACGGAAAGTACTTTTTCTCCATCATACTTGTAACGATTAAGATGTGATTTTATTGTGCAGACCGTAAAACTATTAATTTGTCTGCAAAAAATTGATTTTTTCAATCACTTTATAAGCCACCTCAAGGGCTTTGGCCCCGTCTTCGATGGTTACCCTCGTTGGCAGGTTATTGATTATAGCTTCGGCAAATGTCTCCAACTCCATGCGTACAGCGTTATTAGCGCTTATCACAGGCTGTTCAATGTATATGTTCTTCTTCTTGTTATCCTTCCCTGCGTCTATGGTAAATAAAGCCATCCCGGGGGCTTCATTATTGCCATCTGCATCTTTTATACGCATTACCCGGGTTTTATGATCAAGCAGGTCCATAGTTATATAGGTATCCTTCTGGAACATGCGTATTTTACGCATATTATTCAACGAAATACGGCTTGCGGTTAAGTTAGCCACACAACCATTATCAAACTCAATGCGGGCATTGGCAATATCAGGTGTTTCGCTTATAACGGCCACCCCGCTGGCGCTAACCCTCTTCACATCCGATTTAATTACGCTGAGTATAATATCAATATCGTGTATCATAAGGTCAAGCACTACCGATACGTCCGTTCCCCGCGGGTTAAACTGGGCCAACCTATGAGCTTCAATAAACATGGGCTGGTCGAGCTTGTCTTTTACAGCCAAAAAGGCGGGATTAAACCGCTCAACATGCCCTACCTGCGTTTTAACATTGGCCTCATTAGCCAATGCTACCAGGCTTTTGGCCTCAGCAATGGTAGCTGCCAGGGGTTTTTCAATAAATACATGTTTCGATTGTTTAATTGCTGCAGTGGCACATTCCATGTGTGAAACAGTAGGAACCACGACATCCACAACATCCACTTCTTTAATCAACTCATCCATGGAGGCAAATGCCCGCAAACCAAATTCAGCAGCTACTGCCCTGGCAACCTCAGGGTCAATATCGTAAAACCCTACCAGGGTATATGCAGGTATTTCCTTTATCTGCGCTAAATGTATTTTCCCGAGGTGGCCGACCCCTAAAACCCCTATTTTCAGCATAAACCTATTGATTTGAGTTTCAAAATTAGCTATAAAACAAAATAATTATGAGTTATGAATTATGAGTTATGAGTTATGAATAGTTAATTCAGATTGAGACTGAGGTTGAGGCCAAGATTGAGGTTGAGATTAAGGCTGAGGCTGAACCTTAATCTCAACCTAAACCTTAATTTTGCCTTATGGAAGATTCGTTCAAGCACCAGGCGTTACGCAAAAACCTGGTTAAAGAGATAAAGGAGAAAGGCATTAAGAGTATTGCCGTTTTACAAGCAATTGATAAGGTTCCGCGCCATTTATTTATGGATAGCTCGTTCCTGAAATTCGCTTACCAGGATAACGCTTTCCAGATAGGCGAAGGACAAACCATTTCTCAGCCTTTTACAGTAGCATACCAAAGTGAACTGCTTAATGTGCGTAAAGGAGATACCGTATTGGAAATAGGGACAGGTTCGGGCTACCAGTCTGCCGTACTTAGCGCACTGGGAGCTAAAGTATTTTCGATAGAAAGACATAAAAAACTAAGTGAAAAAGCAAAAATATTGCTGGAACAGCTCGGTTGCAATGTAAAATGCTTTTATGGCGACGGGTATAAAGGCCTGCCCGCATTTGCTCCCTTCGACAGGGTAATAGTTACTGCTGCTGCACCCTATGTACCTGAGGACCTGCTGAAACAATTGAAGCCCGCCGGCATACTGGTAATACCCGAAGGAAGCGGTAAAACCCAGACCATGAAAAGGATAATAAAAAAGGCTGAGGATCAGTATATTACCGAGGAGTTTGGCAACTTCTCATTTGTACCCATGCTTAAGTCGACCGATTGGGATACTAAAACAAGTTAGCGCAGATACTTATTAACATGATTTGGTTGATAATAAGGGGGGTATAGATAGCACCTGCCAAGGTTGGTTTGTGCGTATATTTGCGCCCAATTAACCAAAACACAACTTCACATGAAAAAGATCATCTTAACAGCGGCACTTGCAATAACCACATTTGGTTTGTTTGCACAGGGCTCTGATCAACTTATCTCAAAGAAGGGAGAAATGTACCTTCCGGAATCAGGCGACTGGTCAATCAGCTTTAGCGCTGCACCTTTCCTGAACTATTTTGGAGCCTTTTTATCAAATGCTGGTGGTGTATCACCAAAAGCAGGTTTCCTTAATGGTAACCAAACAATTATTGGTAAGTATTATGTAGACAATCAAACCGCTTACAGGGGTTTATTGCGCATTGGTATTAATTCTATGGGTCAGGACAACCTGGTTCTTACAGATGGTTCTACCACTGCTTATTCTACCGACCACGCTGCCTGGGCACAACACTTTGTTGGTTTAGGAGCCGGTATGGAAAAGAGAAGAGGCAAAGGCCGTTTACAAGGTTATTATGGTGCTGATTTTATGTTCTTCTTATCAGGCAGCAGCAATACCTACACTTATGGCAATGCTTTTACAAGCACTTACCCAAACCCTACTACTACACAATGGGGTGGCCCTAATGGAATTACTCCAAGCGGTTTAAATATATCGGGCACTCGTACACTTTCTTCTGCTACCGGTTCTACCTTTGGCTTGAGCCTTCAGGGCTTTATCGGCTTTGAGTATTTCTTCATGCCTAAGATCTCTGTAGGTGGTGAATACACGTGGGGCATTATGTTCTCTTCAACCGGACAAGGTTCTATGTCAACAGAAGCTAGTAATGGTACAGGTGGTTCTACTACTACCACTACCAACACAGGTGGTTCTAGCATGTTTAGTCTCGATTCAGGACTTAACACAGCTTGGGGCGCATCTAATGGCGACCTTTATATCAACTTCCACTTTTAGTAGTTGATTTCTCAATAATAAAAAAGCCCCGCAAATTGCGGGGCTTTTTTATTTTATATGCCTTCCTAAGTTCCGTTGAAGTTCTCGTTTCTTAATCGTCTCCCGTTTATCGTATTGTTTTTTACCCTTGGCAAGCGCTATTTCTATTTTGGCCCAGCCGCCTTCGTTAATAAAAAGCCTTAAGGGTACAATTGCCATACCATCAGTAAAAGCATTGGCTATTTTGCGCAGTTCTTTTTTGTGCAATAACAATTTCCTGTCCCTGAGAGGAGCATGATTATAAAACGATGCCTTGCCGTATTCGGTAATATGCAGACTTTTGATCCAGAGTTCGCCTTTGTCAAAAAAACAAAAGGCATCACCAATAGCAGCCTTCCCTTCCCGTATCGATTTTATTTCAGTTCCTGTTAGCTGAATACCCGCAATATATGTATCGAGCAGGGCATATTCAAACGAGGCCTTACGGTTTTTTATATTTATCTCCTTTTCCACAAATCTTATTCGCCTGCGTTACCTTATTAAATACATTTTGCCCCAGCCTTTTGTAAAGTACGAATCAGCAGTTTTTGTGGTGGCCATATTATCAATAGCTTCTCCGTTAATAGAAGTTATAACGCGGTATAAGTAAATTCCGTTAGCCAGCTTGCTTCCAAACTGGTCGGTACCATCCCAGGCATACTCGGTAATATTGCGGCCAATATGCAATGGGCCAAGTTCAGCTTCGGTAATCTCACGCACCACTTTACCCGTTATGGTAATAACCTGTATTTTAAAATAGGTCGGCAATTGTTCGCCTGTTAATGTAAATACAAAACGCGTGGCTGTAGAAAAAGGATTGGGATAGTTAAACACATTAGTAATAGCCGACTTGGTAATCACCTCGAAATCTATTTTATACGGGTTTGTCCCCGAAATATTATTAGACCGGTCTGCTGCCTGCACACTTAATTCGTAAGTGCCATCTGCTAATGTGGGGCTATAAAGTATCTTGCATTTATTATCGGGTAATGATGCAGGGGTGAATTGAATAGGAGAAGATGGAGAACTTAAATACAAACGCTGCGCAACTGTACTGTTTATATTACGTATATATATAGCTATGTTGCCGGTATCATTCTTATCTAAAGGCAGGTTTTTATTGTCAGATGTAACTTGTATAAGAATATTGGGGTGAGGCGATACAATATCGTTGTTAAGTATATGCACCCCGTCGAAAGTAACATCAAGCAAAGGGTTGTTTTTATCTACCTGCGCCACAAAACTTCTTTTAACATAGTTATTAAAATGATATTGCTCCGGCCTCGTTAGTGTATTATTCTCAGGATTCACTTCCATCCAGATACTGTTATTACCATTATACCCGTAGGTTGAATATTTCACCGAGATCATTGTTGTATCACCCGGGTTAAGCTTTTTAGTTTTTTTAACCGGTATATAATGCGCCGCATTATTGGCATTAACTATCCAGGCATTAACAAGCATGCTATCCATAGGGTAATCTCCTATGTTCTGCACCACTGTTTTAAACCTTACTGTATCTCCGTTACTTAAATTATCGGCATAAAATGAAGTGTATATAGAAGGGTTTACGGCTACCTCAGGCACAGGAGTATAGAACACCTGCCATTTATTCATTTGCGATGGGGTATGCGTTACTGCATCCTTAGTAAACAGGCTTAATTGCAGGTAAGGGTATTGCTTTGCGTTTATAGAAGTAATATACATATTGGCAACTGCCGGAGAAACTCCTTTCATTAATGTTGATGCATTGCCGCTTTTATCTATTACATTAACATTCATCCTTACACTATCGTATGAAGTTTTTAGCAATGAGTGCTGCCTCCATGAAATAGAATCCCACTTTTGAGCCGGCCCTATTAAAGGGGTTAACATGCTGCCGTAGTACTGGTTATTCTTTAAATTAACGGTATAATTTAACGTATCCTGCGAATGCGTTCCAATCTTTGTTACGGCCGTGGAAAGATTTCCTTTCTTCACAAAGAAAATAAATGGCACACTGTCGCGGGCGTTTAAAATATTCATCTTATTTGCACCCAGTTTTATAAGTTCATTTTGCAAACCGGTCGAATCAGCCCAGGAACGGAACATGGCTTCCATCCAGCTATACACTATAATATAATCTCCGTTGGGTACAGAATCTATAAGTGCTTTTTCCAATCCTTTCATAGCATTAGCATCATTATACCAATAAATAAACTTGCCATCGGGGAAGTTGCAGCCCGATGAGGCATTATTATCAGCACCCAGGTTATGATTCTGGGTTGACCATGGTATAAGTGAAGCAGAGTCTATAATTGCCACATAAAGCCCCGGTACATATTGGCATCCCCCATAAGCGCCTATATTAAAATCAAGGTAATAGGCAGTTGCATAAGCTTTTGTATTATCACCATTGGGATTTCCGTAATCATTAACCAGTAAGGTTTTCCCTGCAGAATCAAATGACCATATTCTTTTTTTCATGGTCTGCTGCAAATAACTATACTGGTTATTATCGAACTGAAAATAGTGCGACTGCCCCCAGCCCGATTTGCCTTTTATATACTGGAACGAGCTCACTTCATACGGATAATGTTTCATATCCAGGGTGTCTCTCCTTACGCGCCAGTAATAAACTGTACTATCTTTAAAATGTATTGGACCGGGAGACCCCAGCGTGTTGGGGAAAACAGGAGGCTTTATGGGAGTGTTTATCCAGTTTTTCCACGATGCCCTTACCACACCGCCTTTGGCATTTATCATTTGTGTTTTAAGAAAAGGACTGTTGAAATAAATGGTAGTATCTATTTGGAACATATAATTGTGTGCCGATGCAAAAGGATCACCGGTAGATGCTTTGAGTGTAGCCGTATCTTTGGGTATTATAGCAAACTCATAAGGATAAACAGGTATTATATCTCCGGATGATATTAACAGTGGAACATTTTTTAAATTGTTATTTGCCTTAGTAATTTCATGAGGTATTTGATCATTAGGGTCGACTTTTACAGTAAATTCATTCAGGCCCGGGCCATTCACTTTATCTACCGGTAAAGTAATATATAAAGTTGCCCTGTTATATATATTAGTAAACGTCCTTGTGTATGTTTTAATAGAGTCGTCCGGGAATACACGGTCAATTTCAACTGTTACAGGTTTGTTAATTGCTTTAGCAAGGTTATCTACTGTAAGCTGTAGTTTAAAAGAATCTAATTGAGTGGTTACATTGGCAGGAATAAATGAAACACTTGAATCATTAACGGCAAAGTCGGGTAATGAATCGTTACCATTTATAGCAATGGCAGGGTCGCCATGCAACTGCATTTCAAGGCACATATAATCGGCCAGGTTATCCCAATCTGACTGTTGATTGAAAGCAGCATCCTGCATACAACGCCCTATGGGCTGGCGGTACATAGTACTGCAAAAATCGGTGTACAAACGATGAGAATAAGCGCAGAGGTGATTTTCTTCAGCAACATCATCCATGGCTATAAAGCCAATGGAGCCTTTGCTATTTAATACAAATTGCTCGCTGGTACTTGAAACTGCTGCACCAACAGGTTGAAAAATATCACCCGAAAAACAAGCCATAGCAAGTATCATAGGGTATTTACCTACGTTATTGTAATTCGAAGGAGCATCGAGGTTTATATCGAAATTATTTCCCGAAGCATGCCCGAAAAAGGTCATAAGCGAAACACCATTATTAATAAGATTGGTAACCGAATCAGAAAGTGTTACCTGTATAGGAGCCGCAGTTGTTTTTTGAAACGTGTACACACGTGCACCGAAAGAAGTGTCTTCAGCAATTGTAGCATCTGAATAACCGGGATCGCTTAAACAATCATACAGATTTTTTTGTTCATCAGCACTTGCGCCGCCCGCAAAATGTACAACATTTTTCATCCATAAAGCAGGGGTATTGCTTTCGTATGTCATAACTTTATCCAGGTAATTGCTCACATCGGTATTGGTAACGGCTGCCAACCTACCGGTAGGTATTACAGGCTCCAATGCAGGGCCGGTAAATTTCGGATTTAAACCGGCAGTTAATAATATATCAGAAGAAGGGCTGCCAAATGAAGGTACCAGTGTAGCATTATAATTTGCAGAATCCTGCCGGTATAAATTTGAATGTATACCTTTACCTATAAGGAACAAACCAATGGGCGAATTTGCAGGGGGGCACTCGCTTATTATATAGCTGCAAAAATTACGAATAGCCATAGGATCTTTTTCAATTCCATAGCAAAACTGGTCATACAGTTCTTCCACATTTGCCAGTATAACCTGGTAATGGTTATGTGCGTACCGGTAATTGGCGTAAGCGCTTGCCTCGGTCCATAACGATGGATGAGTAATTATTATATACGGCGACTTGTATGCTTTGGTATAAGGTGTAAATTCACCAGTACCATTGGTACCTGCAGGCGTAAGTTTAGTAACCATATTAACATACCCATCGGATGTTATATAGCACTGTTTTGTATTACCCGAATTAGGTACTAATACTTTATAACTCGCCCCGTTTTGTGTTACCATATACCTGTTATGACCGGTGAGATCATAAACACGCACGGTATCTTTAGTAAGCAGGTTGTTTAAACTAAAATAAGTTTTAAGATTACCGGTAGTATCTTTAACATACATCATATAGTTCGTTCCTCCCTCTAAATTTGGGGTATGCGCATATTGGAAATAAACATAGGAAACAGCAGTAAGGTTTGAAGGAGTGGAAGTGGAGGGAGGAAGTTTACTTATAAATTTTATACTTACATTCCCTAATAACTGGTTACCCGGAATGGTATATGTTTTTGTTATAGGCACAAAACCCTCAAATATAGTATCGTAGTTTGCAGATGGCCATGATGGGGAAATACTTATCTCATGGTCGACGGGTGACCATATTGACTGCCCCTCAAAAAATGTTTTTACATAAGCATCGGGCGCGCCCGTATTTTTATACACATAAAGGGGGTTATTAACCAATATTATTTGCTGGTAACTGCCCATATTAATTGTAGGGTAAAACCAGCCAACGGTGGCGGTATACCGGGGATCGTTTATTGCTTCGCCGGCACCTACCATAGAACGGGCTCCTGCGCAGAAATTACTGTTATCCGTATATATTGAATGAGCCATAAAAAAGGGGTACGGTGTAGACAATGAAAATGAAGTATCGTTTGCAGCAATAGCCATTCTATATGCCGAAGGAGAACTGCCCCATGTAAGGAAATAGGTTGAGGTATCATTAAACATACTGTAGTACGGGTTAGGCACTGCAGTTATAGGGTTATTGGGAACAGGGTTAACACAAGTATACAAAAGCGAATCGGATGCAGCATCGTTAATAAGCGCACCTGTATTATGCTGGCCGTAAAATTCTATGTAATCGCCTTTGCTTCCATTAAAAACTCCGTCACTTTGGCCACGCACATAAATGTATTGCTCCTGCCCGTGAAAGAACAGCTGAAAATTACGCGGATCAACACTGCTTAACGGAATGCCTGCCTTAGCCAGTGTGGTTGAGTCGACACGGTAAATACCGTCTTTAGCTACTTTTATTTTATAATACTTCTGGCTGTAATTTATCCACGAATTGGCCTGGCCGCAAAGCAGCACAGGTAAAATACCACATATTATTAAGAGGTATTTTTTTACCATTATGTTTTCTTATTAATATCGAACTTAACCGAAAATATGTTTGAGTATAAAGCCACCGAAGCATTGCCAATATTAGTAAGCGCATAATCGAGCGAGAATGATTTTATTTTTATACCCACTCCAAAATCGGGTTGAACGGTAGTTAACGCTGCGCCTGTTACATCGGTACTGTTTTGCACATTGCCAATGCCGCCACGCAAAAATATAAAGCCCTTGTAACCAATTTCGAAACCCAAATGCGGGTCAACACTTACCGGGTTTGAACTTATTAATGTATTTCGTTTACCATCAAAGGTCAGATCGGCACCCAGTTCGGCAAGC
>JABCZW010000046.1 GCA_013289475.1 Bacteroidota bacterium | reverse complement strand
CAGCCCGTGCCGGTAAAAAAGGTATATCGATAGCTATTATTAATACCCGCGATTTAAACAAGATACGCACCCTGGAGCGCCTTACCAAGAAAAGGTTTACACAGGCTGAGATACCTTCGGGGTATGCAATATGCGAGAAGCAGCTCTTTTGGCTGGTACAGCGCGTACACGATACACAGGTAAACGAAAAAAGTATTGAAAGCTATTTGCCACAGGTTTACGAACAATTGAAGAACCTGACAAGGGAAGAAATTATACAACGACTGGTATCTATTGAGTTTAACCGCTTTTTAGATTACTACAAAAATGCACCCGACCTGAATGCCAATGCAGCAGGAAGCGGAGACCGCGAACGCCGCCCTGAAAGGGAAGGTGTGGTAAGGTTATTTGTAAGTGTAGGCGCTATGGATGGCCTGAACAGGGAAAGCCTGAAAGAAGTGCTTGCACAGGAATCGGGGATGGATGAAAGCATTATTAGCTGGGTTGATGTAAAGAACAGTTTTTCGTTTATAGAAGTTAAGACCGAGCTTTCGGAAGCATTTATGACCGCTTGCAAAGGCAAGGAATTTAAAGGCAGGCCCATACGTATTGAATCGAGAGGAAACAGGGAAGAAGGCATACCGCGCCAACGCGACCGTGGTGGCCGTAAAGAATGGGGCGGTGGAGGCTATAAAGGCAGAAGCGGCAGTGGTGGCGGTGGTTACCGTGGCGGAAGCGGCGGTGGAGGATTTAGAGAAAGAAGTGGCGGTGGCGAAAGAAGAAGCAGCGGCGGCGGAGGTTTTAGAGAACGTAGCGGAAGCGGCGGCGGTGAAAGAAAAAGTACCGGCGGTGGTGGCTTTAGAGAAAGAAGTGGCGGTGGCGAAAGAAAGAGCGGTGGTGGTGGTTTTAGAGAACGCAGCGGTAGCGGCGGTGAAAGAAAAAGCGGCTTCCCCAAGAAGAAGGATTTTTAGAATAAGGGATTACCTCACCAAATCTATATTCTCTTGTTTGACAGTCTAAATGAGTGCATATTTATAGACGTTTTAAATATATTTGTTACATTAAAAAAATACTCTGACAGTAGAAATTGTTAAGGTAATTGTTTAAGTAATCAATAAAATGAGAAAAATCATTAATCTTATTTTAATCTTCTTCCCTTCTTTTATACAAGTCCCTGTTAGGAGAATCTTTGGGCAACAAATTGGGAAAGGTACGAGGATTAAATTTGGAACAATACTCTTATCTTCTAATATAAATATAGGAAACAATGTTACAATTGGCCCTTTTTGTTTTATAAGAACAGAAAAGATATTTATTGATGACCATAGCTCTATAAAGGCGCTCTGTATAATTTCAACGCGGATAGTGCAATTAGGGAAATATGTTCACGTTGCCCCGCTCCCGCAAGTTTAGTCATCGTAACTTGTGGGTATAAATAAGCAAAGTTTGTAACTTTGCTATACATACTTAGAGAATGAGTAGGGCATACAAATTTCATAATCCTGAGGGATTATACTTTATAAGTTTTGCAACCGTAGGTTGGATCGATGTGTTTACAAGAAGAATTTATAAAGAGATACTTATCGAGAGTATAGAATACTGCCAAAAGAATAAAGGGCTTGGATTATATGCCTGGTGCATAATGAGTAACCATGTGCATATGATTGTAAAGGCCAAGGATGGATTTGTGCTGCCCGATATAGTAAGGGACTTTAAGAAATACACTTCAAAGAAAATAATTAAAGCTATTGAAGATAATATACAAGAGAGTCGCAAAGAATGGATGATTGCCATTTTTAAAAATGCAGGAGAATACAACAGTAATAACAAGGAGTATCAATTCTGGCAACAACATAATAAGCCAATTGAAATATATTCGGCAGCAGTTATATCGCAAAAAGTTGATTACATACACTACAACCCGGTAGAAGAAGGAATAGTAGAAAGTCCCCAACAATACCTTTATAGCAGTGCCAGGGATTTTAACGAAGAGAAGGGATTATTAAAGCTCGAGCGATTATAATGCAGTTTTAAAACTGCTATTACTTTTCCCACAAGTCACAGACTTGCGGGAGCTGCGAAACTGCATTTAATATTTTTTGAGTGGTTGATAAATTATGTAATATTATATTACATACTATGAATATAAAGCGTAAATTTGCAGTGAATAAGCCCAAAGCTTATTCAAGTTAAAAGTGAATAGCTAAAAGTGAAAAGTACTAGCAGGAGAGGTATGAAAAGTTCAAAAACAGAGAAAATTAGTGTCATTTTGCTAAATAACGTATCAAAATTGGCACTATCAATTGAAAATCAGCAACAAGACATAAAAAAGAAAGCTTTTTTACGCCATTTTACGACAGAAAACGACAATTATTAAGCATCCTATTAAACCATAATAGCTTAATAATCACGAGCTCCCCTAAAAAATGAATGATATGCGAGTACCACCACTTTGCGATACGCACTTAATAAGGAATAGATGCTTCGACAGGCTCAGTATGACAATTATGAATTATGAGTTATAAGTTAGATAAAGCAAAGGCACGTGAGAGTATATTCAATTACGAATTAAAAATTACGAATTAAGAATCAATAATGAACCACTGTATATTTGCGTTAGGGATTATTCGTAACTCGTTCATTTATATTAGAACTCATGAGGGCTTCGCCGTTGTAGCGGAAAGCCCGACCCGTAGGGGAACGCCCAAAACTGAATTAAAAAACACTCCTCCCCCGAATTGCACCCTCCAGCGGGGGACACACTAACGACTTACGACTTATGACTAACGACTTATATATTATATTGTTAATGGATTGTTAATGGGGAGTGCAGTGTCATTTTAAAATGCATATATTTGTGTTCGTAAACATTACAGATCATGATACGCAAAGGATTATTTACACTATTACTGTTAGTTCCGGCCATGTTTGCTTTTGCGCAACAACCGGCACAAACTCCGGCTCCGGCACCTGACCCGAATGCGCCGTCGATGAAGTTTGAAAACAAAGAACATGACTTTGGCACCATAGAACAGGATGCCAATGGCACTTATATGTTTTTATTTACCAATAGCGGCAAGGAGCCATTAGTTATTAAGGAAGCTCATGGTTCGTGCGGTTGCACGGTGCCAAAATGGCCTCATGCCCCTGTAAACCCGGGCCAGACCGATACTATTAAAGTTACTTACGATACCCACCGCGTTGGTGTGTTTACTAAAACGGTAACCATTACATCGAACGCAGGCGATTCGCCAAACACATTAACGATAAAAGGTAAGGTGCTATCGAAAGACAGCTACCCGGCCTTCCCTACGAACAACAGCAACACTGGTGTTCCGTACACTAACAACTGGGATAATAGTTCCCCGACCAATTAATTAACAAAAACCAAACAAACCAAGATCATGAAAAAGTTAATCTTCACTGCAGCCTTATTTACCGGCATGCTTTTTGTAGGCAACCTTAAAGCGCAGGACGCTCCTGCTCCTCCGGATCCTAATGCTCCTGTAATGAAATTCGAAAAAGACACTATCAACTACGGAACCATTGCTTATGCATCGGACGGATACCGTTATTTTAAGTTTGCCAACACAGGTAAAGAGCCTTTAATTATTAAGGAAGCTCACGGTTCATGCGGTTGCACCATACCAACCCCTCCTAAGGAACCAATTCAACCAGGCCAAACAGCTGAAATAAAGGTACACTATGATACCCAAAGACCAGGCCATTTTATTAAATCGGTAACCGTTACCAGCAATGCAAACCCTGGTACCAAGGTGGTTTATATTACCGGTGATGTTCAGCCTAACCCTAATGCTGGCCAACCTGCAACCCCGGCTCCTGCTCAACAAGCAACTCCGGCTCCTGCAACAAATACCAAAATACAATAAGCGGTATTTTCTATATTCAAAAAACCCCGTCCCGAGTACTCGGGACGGGGTTTTTTGTTTAACTTAGTATTTATGAAGCTCCGATTCTATAGTGCCTTGCTCTTGTTCAGCCTTGTTACAATGGCGTGCACAGCTCAACCAGTCATTAACTTTGAGAAGAGCACACAGCATTTAGGCTTTGTACATCAAGGTGATACGTTGTCGTTTCAATACCTATTTACCAATATGGGTAACCAACCATTGGTTATAAGCGACACTAAAGTACAATGTGGTTGCACGGTAGTACAGAAACCTGCAGAACCTATTCAACCGGGTAAAACAGGGGTTATTAAGGCAAGGTTTATTACCAATAGTGCTATTGACAGACAAGACAGAACTATTATAGTGATTTCCAATGCTTCGAATCCTTCGGTTGAACTACGATTTAAGTGCGTTGTGTTGAAAGCAAAGGATAAAAGCTGATAAAAATCCTGTTTTCTTAGCAATTGCTTATTACTTTTGCGGTCCCAAAACATAAAGCAATGAAAACTATTGACGACTACAATTTTAAGAATGAAAAAGCATTGGTGCGGGTTGATTTTAATGTGCCGCTCGATGATAAGTTCAATATAACCGACGATACACGCATACGTGCTGCCATACCCACACTTAAAAAGATACTCAACGATGGTGGTTCACTTATCATCATGTCGCATTTTGGCAGGCCTAAAAATCTACCCGAAGTAAAGTTCTCATTAAAACATTGTGTTCCTTTATTGAGCCAGTTATTAGAAAGGCCCGTTTTGTTTGCAAAAGATTGCATTGGCGCTGCAACAAAATCTATGGCTGATAATTTAAAACCGGGCGAAGTATTATTATTAGAGAATGTACGCTTCCATGCTGAAGAAACCAAAGGCTCAGAGAACTTTGCTAAAGAACTGGCATCATTAGGTACCGTATTTGTAAGCGATGCATTTGGAGCAGCACACAGGGCACATGCATCTACAACTGTTGTAGCTAAATTCTTCCCGGGTAAAAAAATGTTTGGCTATTTAATGGCACACGAACTGGAAAGCATTCATAAACTGCTTAACCATACCAGGAAGCCCTTCACTGCCATATTAGGCGGAGCTAAGGTATCGGGTAAAATTGCCATTATATCGAACCTTATGAACAGGGTAGACAACCTGATTATTGGCGGAGGCATGGCTTACACATTTATTAAAGCTATGGGTGGTAAAGTAGGCAGTTCGTTGGTGGAAGAAGAAAGAATTGAAACTGCTTTAGAGGTGATTAAAGAAGCTAAAGAGAAGAATGTACATCTATACTTACCTATCGATACTGTTATTGCTGATGCCTTCTCTAACGATGCAGCTAAAAAGAATTGCGATATAAAGAATATCCCTGATGGTTGGTTAGGCCTTGATATTGGCCCTGAAACGGAAAAAGAATATGCCAGGGTTATTGAATCATCGAATACTATATTGTGGAACGGCCCTATGGGTGTATTTGAAATGGACAGTTTTGAGCATGGTACAAAAGCCATTGCTGAAGCTGTAGTAAACGCTACAAAAAAAGGAGCTTATTCATTAATTGGTGGCGGCGATTCTGTTGCAGCCATTAATAAATATAAAATGACCAAGCAGGTAAGTTGCGTATCTACTGGTGGAGGAGCAATGTTGGAAGGATTAGAGGGCCAGGTACTTCCGGGTGTGGCGGCTGTGGAAGAAGATGTTGAAAAGATAGCCCACTAACACATTTTATTGGCTGTTTTTCGCTATAATTTTGTATCTATAATAAATTAGCATGCATCCGACTCTAAAGAAAATATTAGGCTACCTGCGTAATAAGTACATTACAGCATCGGTGCTTTTCTTTGTATGGATATGCTTCTTTGACCGCAACGACCTTATTTCTGAAATAAAACTAGTTTATAAAATAAACAAATTAAAAACAGAGCGCAGTTATTACCAGAAGCAGACGGATGCTGCTACACAGGACCTGAAGGAACTGCAAACTAACCCTGCCAACTTAGAGAAATTTGCCCGCGAAAAATACCTTATGAAAAAGGACAATGAAGACGTTTACGTTATAGTTGACCAAAACAGCAAATTGCTCGATACCCTGCACGTGCTGGTAAAATGAGACAGCGTTTTGCCTTTCTGTCTTTTCTAATTATCATTGTTTCCTGCCATAATAATAAGCAGGTCAAAGAGCAATACATTGCAAAACTAAGCCCCATGGATTCACTTATTGAAAAATTTGCACCTATTATAAATGGAGATTGGGTTCGTGCCGACTACGTAGAAGACTTAAAGAAAACTCTTTCCCCTAATAAATCTTATCATCATATCGGCGAGGAAGAATGGGCAATCTCTATTGATTCCAGAAATACGTCTATAGATTCCGCCATTGTTTATATAAGTTATGGTGGAGCAGGTTCAGAGGAAGATGTAACTTTTTTTGAACCCGGAAAAGTACCTAATTCTATTTTATTGGAAAATATATCTCAATATGGTAAATCTTTTCAACTTGGATTCGAAATAGTTCATAATGACACCAATTTAATTTTATATGAATGTGATAGTACTGGTAAAGAAATCAGCCAAAGAAAATATATCAGGGCGCGTAATGAACTTACGGGTAATGACACGATTCCTTCAGTTACTTTTTCAAACCTTTCATATTATCATAATAAGCTACTTATCTCAGGAAAGTATAGTTATGTTGATAGTTTGGGGCAAAAGCATAATGCTGAATTCAATGATTTCGGCAAGGTGACAGGTATTAAGAATTATAAAACCTATTATGTTGAAGGAGTTTTTGGACAAGGGCCTGGAGATGATACCGATGCTATATACTTTGAACTATATACTAAAGCATCCGTAGATTATCTTTTGAGAATATATAGAGACTCCCTCTATTTATATACTGATACTTTTAATGACTCTACCAATAGTTACGGCAAGGGGAAACTTGTTTATAAACTTATCAGGCAGAAATAATTCCCTATTAAACTATGATCATTCGTCCCTATACTCCTTCTGATGCTATTAAGTGCCGTGAAGTTTTCATTAGCAACATACCTAAGTACTTTGCCGAAAATGAAATTGAATTTTTGGATAAGTGGCTAAACGCTTTGGACAACGATACCCTCCACCACTCCGATGCTGAGTCTATTTACTTTTATGTGTTGGAGCTTAAAGGAGAACTTATTGGCTGTGCAGGTTTTTACTTTGTGAAGGGCGAGAATAAAGCCCAACTAAACTGGGGAATGGTACATGCAGAGCATCATAACCAGGGTTATGGTAAGTTGTTTTTCGATTACCGGGTAAATAAAATAAAGGAGCTATCACCAGACAGGCAAGTAACACTATGGACAAGCCAGTATACTTTTAAGTTTTACGAAAAGCTTGGAATGAAAACCGAATCAGTTACTCCAAACGGGTTTGGAAACGGATTCGATAAATATGTAATGTATGTACCTGCTTAGCTCTTATAAATACCAAAAACCTTTCTCAGTGTATCGGCTATTTCTCCCAATGATACATAGTTCTCACAGGCTTCTACTATGGCCGGCATAAGATTGGTATTGTCTTTGGCATTTCTTTCCAGCAATTCAAGTGAAGCTTTTGCCTTTGCATTATCGCGTTCTGCTTTTACTTTCTTCAGTTTATCTATCTGGTATTGCCTTATGGAATCATCTACCCGTAAAAGGTTCTCAGGCATTTTTTCTTCTACTGCAAATTTATTCACGCCAACAATTATCTTCTTGCCCTTTTCAATATTATCCTGGTAATCGAATGCAGAAGCAGCAATTTCATTCTGCATATAACTATTCTCAATGGCTTTAACTGCACCACCCATCTTTTCAATCTTGTGTATATAATCCCACGCAGCTTTCTCTACCTGCGCAGTAAGGGTCTCTACAAAGTAAGAACCTGCTAATGGATCGACTGTTTGTGGCACGCCGCTTTCGTAAGCTATAAGTTGTTGTGTACGCAATGCAATACGTGCAGCTTCCTCAGTAGGCAATGCAAGTGCTTCATCAAAACCATTGGTATGTAATGATTGTGTTCCGCCCATAACCGCAGCAAGTGCCTGTATGGTTACACGCATAATATTGTTCAGCGGTTGTTGAGCTGTAAGTGTCGAGCCTGCTGTTTGGGTATGGAAGCGCAGCATCTGCGCCTGTGCGTCGGTAGCGCCCAAGTCTGTGGTGATCTTAGCCCACATACGCCTTGCCGCACGGAACTTGGCAACCTCTTCAAACAAGTTATTATGTGCATTGAAGAAGAACGAGATACGTTTGGCAAATACATTTATGTCTAATCCCTTTTTGATGGCCGCTTTACAATACTCCTGTGCATTGGCAAGGGTAAATGCAAGCTCCTGCACTGCAGTAGCGCCCGCTTCGCGCATGTGGTAACCGGATATAGAAATGGTGTTCCATTTGGGAACTTCTTTGCTACAATACTCAAAAATATCAGTGATGATGCGCATAGATGGAACCGGAGGATAGATGTAGGTACCGCGGGCTGCGTACTCTTTCAAGATATCATTCTGTATAGTGCCCGATATCTTCTTTACATCTGCTCCTTGCTTCCTGGCAAGGGCAATATACATACCCAGCAATATAGATGCTGTAGAGTTAATTGTCATGGAAGTAGAAACATTCTCAAGCTTTATACCATCGAAAAGTATTTCCATATCCCTTAATGTGTCAATAGCTACGCCCGATTTACCCACTTCCCCATCCGAAAGGTCATGGTCGGAATCGTAGCCCATTTGGGTAGGCAGATCGAATGCAACCGATAGACCTGTGGTACCATTATTGAGCAGGTAATGATAACGCTTGTTCGATTCCTCAGCAGTAGAAAACCCTGCATACTGGCGCATGGTCCAAAGTTTGCTGCGGTACATATCGGAGTGCACACCGCGGGTATAAGGATATTCCCCCGGTTTCTCATCCCCAAAATCCTGCTTGGGGTAAATACGTTCTATCTCTATACCCGAATCGGTAAAAAACTTTTGCTCCTCAATAGGTTTACTCATAACTAAAAGTTATTGATAACGCAACAAATATATGGATTGCATCAATGATAATAAACTAAGCCTCTCAACCAAAAAATAGTATATTTTTGTGCGCCCGTCTGAAAAGGGGGTGTTCTTATGGCAAAACAAGAAAACATACGCAATTTCTGTATTATCGCTCATATCGACCATGGTAAAAGCACCCTGGCTGATAGGCTATTGGAGGTCACCAAGACAATTAATAAGCGCGATATGCAGGCGCAGGTACTTGATGATATGGACCTGGAGCGTGAGCGTGGCATTACTATTAAGAGCCATGCCATACAGATGAATATTATCCATAAAGGAGAGGAATTTACCCTTAACCTTATTGATACTCCCGGCCACGTAGATTTTTCATACGAAGTATCCCGCTCTATAGCTGCCTGCGAAGGCGCTCTTTTACTGGTTGACTCTACACAAGGTATACAGGCTCAAACCATATCGAACCTTTACCTGGCACTGGATAATGACTTAACGGTTATACCAGTCTTGAATAAGGTAGATATGCCCAATGCCATGATCGAGGAAGTGAAGGACCAGATGGTGGATATTATAGGCTGCAAAAGAGAAGAGATTATGCTGGCAAGTGGTAAAACCGGCCAGGGAGTTGATGAACTTATAACTGCTATTATAGACCGCATTACTGCCCCTAAAGGAGACCCTAATGCTCCATTACAGGCATTGATCTTTGACTCCGTATTCAATATTTTCCGTGGTATTGTGGCTTACTTTAAAGTAGTTAACGGTACTATTAAGAAAGGTGATAAAGTAAAATTTGTTGCAACCGGAACCGAATATGTTGCAGAAGAAATTGGCGTTTTAAAGTTGGCATACAAACCAACGGATGCTATTTACCCAGGCGATGTGGGCTATATTATTTCGGGTATTAAAGCGGCTAAAGAAGTAAAAGTAGGCGATACCATTACCCATGTTGCCAATCCATGTAAGGAAATGATACAGGGTTTTAAAGAAGTAAAGCCTATGGTCTTTGCGGGTATTTACCCGGTAGATACCGATGATTACGAAGAGCTCCGTGGCGCTATGGAGAAACTGCAGTTGAATGATGCCGCTTTGGTTTACGAACCGGAGTCGACCGCTGCATTGGGCTTTGGTTTCCGCTGCGGGTTTTTGGGCATGTTACACCTTGAAATTATACAGGAGCGCTTAGAGCGTGAGTTTAACATGACGGTTATTACTACCGTTCCCAACGTATCGTACTTTGCATATACCATGAAAGGGGAAAAGCTCAATATTAATAACCCGAGCGATCTCCCCGATCCTACCTTTATCGACCACGTAGAAGAACCTTATATAAGGGCCAATATTATTACCAAGACTGAATACGTAGGCGCTATTATGTCATTATGTATTGAGAAGAGAGGTGCCATAATGAATCAAGTTTACCTTACTACCGATCGTGTGGAGATGGTATTTGAAATGCCGTTAGCGGAAATTGTATTTGATTTTTACGACAGGTTAAAGAGTATATCTAAAGGTTATGCTTCTTTTGACTACAGCCCGGTAGATTATCGCCAATCAGAATTAGTGCGACTTGATATAATTATTAATGCCGAAGTAGTTGATGCGCTTGCAGCGCTTATACATAAGGATCGTGCGCAGGAATTCGGTCGTAAAATTTGCGAGAAACTAAAAGAACTTATACCACGTCAGCAGTTCCAGATCGCCATACAGGCTGCCATTGGAGCCAAGATCATTGCCCGTGAAAACATCAGTGCTATCCGTAAGGATGTAACAGCAAAGTGTTATGGTGGTGATATTTCGCGTAAACGTAAACTGTTGGAAAAGCAGAAGAAAGGTAAAAAACGTATGCGCCAGGTAGGTAATGTAGAAATACCGCAATCGGCTTTCATGGCTGTGCTTAAGCTGTAACAAATGCATCTCTTTTTTGTCCCCGATATTAATGGTGATACCTGTACCCTTGGTGCAGAAGAATCTCACCATTGCATAAAAGTATTGCGCCTGCAAACGGGTGAACATGTAAAACTTACTGACGGAAAAGGTGGTTCGTATAAAGCAGAAATAGAAACCGCAAATGCCAAGGCCTGTGTATTACGAATCTTAGAGCATACTGCAGAGCCTGCAGCAACATGGCAATTACACGTTGCTATTGCACCCACAAAAAATATTGCACGCATTGAATGGTTGGTTGAAAAACTTACAGAGATAGGTATAACGGAATTTATACCCGTAAATGCACATTATTCTGAACGCAAAGTATTGAAGAACGAACGCCTAAACAAGATTGTGATAGAGGCCATGAAACAATCGAACAGGAACTATTTGCCCAAGCTACATGAGCTTTGTTCTTTTAATGAAATGCTCGAGCAAAATAAAGACTTTAAGGGACAGAAATTTGTATTGCATTGCATTGAAAAAGAGAGAAAAACATTTTCTCAGGCTTACAAGAAAGGAGAAAACGCATTGATACTTATTGGCCCTGAAGGCGATTTCCATAACAGCGAAGTTGAACAAGCCATCGGCCATGGTTTTATTCCTATAACATTGGGCAACCACAGGTTACGTACCGAAACAGCGGCTTTGGTGGCTACATGCACTTTGCATGCACTTAACGAATAACACTTCTCCGCAATGTTTTGTTTAGCCCCCTGCCCCCTAAAGGGGGTGGTATAGTTCAAAGCCCCTTTAGGGTTTGGGGTAGAAGGAAATTGATTAACTTTGGTATTATGAAAAAAGGGCTTTTTCTTCTGCTACTTTCCTTTACACTGCTTTCTTTCACCAGTAAGTTCTCGGGTAATTATACTTACCAGATTGCCCGTATGAAATACAAAGGCGGAGGCAATTGGTATGACGGAAAAACATCTTTACCTAATCTTATTTCTTTCTGCAATAAAAACCTGGGCATGAATATAAACCCGCAGGAAGCAGTGGTTGAACCGGGTAGCGCCGAAATATTCAACTACCCGATGGTGCATATTACCGGCAATGGAAATATTTTATTTACCACCGAAGAAGCCGAAAACCTGAGAAACTATTTGATAGGCGGTGGTTTTTTGGAAGTAAATGATAGTTATGGTTTAGATTCAGCATTCAGGAGGGAACTTAAAAAAGTATTCCCGGAATTAAGTTTAGTAGAATTGCCCTTTTCTCATGCCATTTATCATCAAAAATATGCCTTTGCCACAGGCTTACCCAAGATACACCAACACGATGGTGGCCGTGCTGTTGGATATGGATTGATATACAACGGCCGATTAGTTTGCTTTTATAATTTCGATGCTGACCTTGGTGATGGATGGGAAGACCATGAAGTCTACAACGACCCGCCTGAATTGCATGAGAAAGCTCTTGAAATGGGTGCCAACATTATGCAATATGTGCTAATGGGGCAGATAAATAACGTGAAGAAGACCTAAGGGGCAGAGCCCCTTTTTATCCTCCTATATCGGGTTTAAATTAATTCTTCTCTTTAATCTTTCTTACTACCTCCCAAACCACAATACCTACGCTTACTGCAAGGTTTATTGAATGTTTGGTGCCATACTGAGGTATTTCAATACAGGCGGCGCAGACATCTATAACAGATTGCTCCACTCCGCTCACTTCGTTACCAAATACCAGAGCTATTTTTTTATCAGTCAAATTTAGTTTATCCAGCATGGTACTGTTCTCAGCTTGCTCTACTGCATAAACCGTAAAACCATCTTTCTTCAAATCATTTACCGCATCAATAGTAGTTGGGAAATGTTTCCAGTTTACAGATTCGGTTGCACCTAAGGCAGTTTTTTGTATTTCTCTGTGAGGTGGTGTAGCAGTTACTCCACATAAGTAAATACCCTGCAATAAAAAGGCATCAGCCGTACGAAATACAGAACCAATATTATTCATGCTGCGCACATTATCTAATACCAAGACAAGAGGAATCTTGGAAGCGTTTTTAAATTCTTCTGTTGTCTTGCGACCTAACTCATCCATTGAAAGTTTACGCATGGCGGTTATATCATGTTGACTTCACGCTCCAATTCAACGCCGAATTTTTCCTTTACAGACTTGATAACTTCTGTGGATAAGTCATATATTTCTTTGCCTGTCGCATCACCATAGTTCACAAGCACAAGAGCCTGGTCTTTATGCACACCGGCATCGCCAATGCGCTTGCCTTTCCAGCCGCATTGTTCAATTAGCCAACCGGCAGCAAGCTTGGTATGACCGCCATGTGCAGGGAAAGAAACAATTGCCGGAAACTTTTCTTTTAACTTTTCAAATGCAGAATTTGCAATAACGGGGTTCTTAAAAAAACTACCTGCATTACCCAATTTTTCGGGGTCAGGCAATTTGCTGGAACGGATATTTATAACTGCTTTGCTTACATCTGCTATTGTTGGGTTTGCAATCCCCATTACTTCTAATTCTTTACTCACAGTCCCATACGATACATTTACCTTTTTCGGATTCCTTTCCAACTTCAGGGTTACGGCAAGTATTACATATTTGCCTTTCTCTTCTCCTTTAAAAATGCTATCACGATAGCCGAATTTACAGTCGGCGTTTGAGAATTCCTTTACTTCAAGCGTATGAATATTCATGGCTTGTACTTCGAACAATGTATCTTTCAACTCCACTCCATAAGCGCCAATGTTTTGAATGGGCCCTGCTCCTACTGTACCCGGTATAAGTGAAAGATTTTCTACACCACCATAATTATGACTGACACAATACATTACAAAGTCGTGCCATTTCTCGCCACCGTTAGCTTTAATATAAATATCACTGCCTTCTTCTCTTATAACTTCAATTCCTTTTATTGCATTGCGGATAATGATTCCATTATAATCTCCGGTAAATAATACATTACTGCCACCACCCAATATCATGAATGGCTTTTCTTTTAAAATTGGTGCTGATAATATTCCTTTTAATTCTGAAGCAGAGATAAACTCGGTATAATCTTTTGCATATACCTTAGCATGAAAGGTGGTAATATCTTTAAGCGGATAGTTTTCGTGAAACTTCATTGGGCCTAGTTTTTAGATGATGCCCTGCGTTGCTTTTCCTTTATAATAAGGCTCAGCTCCCTGCCTGTTTGTCCTTTTACCGAAGTGTTTTCCATTGCCCTGCGAATGAGGTAAGGCAATACATCTCTTACGGGACCGTAAGGCACATACTTAGCAACGTTATAACCTGCATTGGCAACATTAAAGCTGATGTGGTCGCTCATGCCAAGCAATTGCGAAAACCATATATGCGGATGGTTTGCCGGGATATTATTTTGCTGCATTAATTTAACCAGTAGCATGGCACTGTCTTCGTTATGTGTACCGGCACAAATAGAAATCACATCTATATTCTTAACGCAAAACTCTAATGCGTCATTATATTCTTTATCGGTATCGGCCTTAGTTTTATTAATTGGTGAAGCATATCCCATTTTTTCAGCTCTTGCTCTTTCCTTCTCCATATAAGCGCCACGCACCAATTTTATTCCGAAAAAATATTTCTTTTCTTTCGCATCCTTCAAAACATTCTCAAGATATATAAGCCTGTCGTTGCGGTACATTTGTGCCGTATTAAATACAATAGCTTGCTCCCTATTGTATTTCAACATCATATCGTGGGCAATCTCATCTACCGCATTCTGTGTCCAGCTTTCTTCAGCATCAATAAGCAACTGCACTTTACACTCATGTGCTTTTTTACAAATATTATCTATTCGGGCTTTTACCCTTTCCCATGCCTTTTGTTCTTCTGCATTAAGTACAGTTTTCTGACTTACTTTCTCTATCAAATTAATATCTCCCACACCCGTGGGTTTAAACACTGCAAACGGAATATGTTCTTTCTTTATCGCGAGTTCTATCGTTTCAATAATATGATTTGCTGTTTCATCAAATATCTTTTCTTCAGCTTTGCCTTCAACCGAATAATCTAATATAGATCCTACATTATACTTGCCAAGCGATTCAATAGTTTTCAGACACTCATGAATATCTTCTCCACCACAAAATTGTTTAAATATAGTTGCCTTTATAAATCCGCGAATGGGAAGATGCGTATTGATAGCAAATGTGGTAAGCTTTTGACCAACATTAACTAAGGCAGGATTACCAACTAATTTAAAAAGCCAGTACGAACGCCTTAGACTGGCATCGGTTTTACCTGAAAATGCAATGGCTGTATCGTCGAATGAAAGCATATTGAAATAGTTCGGCAAATATAGGTAATTATGAAGCGGAGCAAATGATAAATATCATAGAGGAAAGGTATTACCGGCCAAAATCATTGAATCGGTAAATGCCTTATCATCAATAGAGACTTCTATCTTATTCTTCTTAAAAAAGGCCAACAAATTCTCTGTCGGCATATTGCCTGTAAGTTTATCGCTGGCCATCGGGCAGCCGCCGAAACCTTTAATAGCTGCATCAAACCTGCGGCAACCGCTTTTATACGCTGCCTGTACTTTCTCTTCCCACTTATCGGGAGTAGTATGCAAATGAGCACCAAACTCTACATCTTTAAGGGCAGGTATAAGATTAGAGAATAGCTCGGTAATATTTTGGGGATTGGAAACACCTATAGTATCAGATAGCGCTAAAATGCGAATACCTATATCGTGCAGTTTATGAGACCATTGAATTGCAATTTCACTACTCCATTTATCGCCGTAAGGATTTCCAAATGCCATTGATATGTATACCACTAGTTCCCTGCCATATTTTACACATAAGTTCTGTATCTCTTCCACTCTTATTAAAGATTCCGCAATGGAAGAGTTTGCATTTCGTTGCTGGAAAGTTTCAGAAATAGAAAATGGAAAGCCTAAATAATTCACTTGCTCAAACTGCACTGCATCCTGTGCACCACGAAGATTTGCAATAATAGCGAGCAGTTTGCTCTTAGTATTCGTAAGATCTATTTTATTTAATACTTCAGCAGTATCTTTCATTTGTGGTATAGCCTTGGGTGATACGAAGCTTCCCACATCAATAGTATCGAAACCTACTTTGAGCAATGAATTTATATATGTTACTTTTTTATCGGTAGGGATAAAGCCATGTATCCCCTGCATTGCATCACGTGGGCATTCAATTACCTTCATACAAATAATATTTTACAGAACCGATTTGAACTGTGACAAGAACCGTATATCGTTCTCGAAAAACAACCGCAGGTCTTTTATCTGGTAGCGCAACATGGTTATACGTTCAATACCCATACCAAAAGCATAGCCTGTATACTTATTACTATCAATACCGCAATTATCAAGCACTTTCGGGTGGACCATTCCGCAACCTAATATTTCTACCCAGCCACTTTGCTTGCAAACAGGACAACCTAATCCGCCACAAATAATACACGATATATCCATTTCAGCGCTTGGCTCGGTAAACGGAAAAAAAGAAGGGCGGAAACGAATCTTTATATCCTCGCCAAACATTTCATGCACAAAGTAGTAGAGTGTTTGCTTCAGATCAGCAAAAGAAACACCTTCATCTACATATAACCCTTCTACCTGATGAAACTGGCAATGCGCGCGGGCAGAAATGGTTTCATTCCTGTAAACCCTACCGGGCGATATAGTACGGATAGGAGGTTTTTGGTTCTTCATAACCCTAACCTGCACCGATGATGTATGTGTTCGCAATAACCACTTTTCAGCGTTGTCCGATTCCACAAAAAAAGTATCCTGCATATCGCGCGCCGGATGGTCTTCAGGGAAGTTAAGTGCACCGAAGTTATGCCAGTCATCTTCTATTTCAGGCCCTTCAGAAATTGTAAAGCCTATTTTGGTAAATATGTCTACAATGCTCGCCCTAACCAATGATATTGGATGCCTTGAACCCAGTTCCATAGGTTCTGAGGGTAATGTAAGGTCAATTCCTTCTTTAGAAGAAGAACCATTTGTTGCCGACAGATCTTTTGCCGATGCAAATTTTTGTTCAGCAAGCTGCTTAAGCTCGTTCAACTGTTTGCCAACAACCTTGCGTTGTTCGGGCGCAAGTGTCTTGAACTCTTCGAACAAGTCGGCCAATATGCCTTTTTTACTTAAATATTTTAAACGGAATTGCTCAGCATCTTCAGGGCTGGCAATATTTACCCCACCAACCTCGGCAACTAATTCTTTTACCTTACTCTCCATACTTAGTTCAATATTTTCATGCTCAATACCCTAACATCTTCGACCGGCCTGTCGGCATGATCGGTTTTTACTCCGGCTATTTTATCTACAATCTCTATGCCTTCTACAACTTCTCCAAAAACAGTATAATTGTTATCTAACTGAGGAGTCCCACCAACTGTTGTATAAGCTTTTCTCTGTTCAGGTGTAAATTTAAATTTATCTGCCTTATCATATAAAGAATCAATCGTAGGTTCTATGGTTTTGGTAAGAGCCTGCAGGCTGTCAATATTACTCTCATTCTGGAATTGGATGAATTTCTTTTTCAATTGGGCATTTTGGGGCATGCTGACAATTTTAGTAAATATTTGCTGTTTAATGCCAAAATTCATACGTTGTTCCATGGTATCGAGGGCGCCATTGGTGAATTTTTTACCCTGCACAATATAAAACTGGCAACCCGAAGATGCTTTTGTGGGATTTACCTGGTCACCCTGCCTTGCAGTAGCTAAAGAGCCTTTTTTATGGAAAAGTCCCGGAACAATTTCAGCAGGAACCGTATATCCTGCATCGCCGTTACCTAGCATTGCTCCGGCTTTTGCATTTTTTGAATTCGGGTCGCCGCCTTGTATCATAAATGCTTGTATAACCCTATGGAACAGCGTACTATCATAGAACTTCTCTTTAACCAGCTTAATGAAATTATCCCTGGTTTGTGGAGTTTGATTGTAAAGCTTCACCACAATGTCTCCCATAGTGGTATGAATTTTTATTTTGGTCTCTTTTTCACCCTTATTCCCAGCAAATGCAGGCCTATTAGCTACTATTGAGCCTGCTAAAATGATAATTAACAGCAGATTTTTTTTAATCATTTCAAAATTTGTTTATTTTTGTGTGTCGTAAAGGTACACGATTTTATTTTTGGATGAAAAAATTAGTTACAATCTCCTGCTTTTTATTCGCTGTTATACTGTTTATAGGTATTGCTGTAACCCAGTCTTCGTGTGCTAAGGATACCGATTGCACCGTAGATATTTACGTGGTTGACACTACAGGCCATAACGGCGTTCAAACTGCTGTTGCAGGAGCAAATGTTAAGCTCTATGCCAATATAACTCCTCCCGGCCAGGTACAAGCTATGGGAACTACCGACAATTCAGGCCACGTACATTTTACTTTTAAACTTCCTGCCATATTCGATATAGTTGCTACTGCAACAGTGTCGGGCACAACTATGAACGGTACAGGCCTTATACAATTAAATGTAGGAGGCAATGCTACTCAGACGGTTTTAATCAAGTAATTTTTCCATTTTTTTAGCTTCCCAAGATAACTTTCAACAAGCAATACTTGTCTTATTTAATTATGTATATGCTTTTGCAATACAAACAAGGCATCTATATAACATAGAATTATGCCGGAAGATTATTTAATCTATTATAAAAGGTAAAATAAGGTACACTGTTATTTAAGCATCATTACCCAGCCTCTCTGAGTAAAGTATTCGCCCTTGCTCGAAGTATATTGTATACGATAGACATATACACCTTCTTCTACAAGCCGACCATGGAAAGTACCATCCCAACCCGTTGTTGGGTCACTGGTTTCGAACAATAACTGACCCCATCGGTCATAGATTGTAAAGTCATAGTTCTGCAAGTCAACAAATACTCCAACCGGAATAAAGACCTTGTTTACCCCTTTAGGATTAAATGCGTTGGGAACATATAAACGAGGATCCTGGTATGCTTCTGCAATATTTGAAACACTGCTGTCTACAAAAGGATACGGTGGAGGGTTCTCGAATGCTACAATATAATAACCAAATACACCTTGCCCGGTAATTATCTGGCTAACGTTATCAGTATACGTTTCAGTACCATTTGCCATCACCCCCGCATGTATGAGTGTATATGGGCCATGATCCTCATTGCGGTAAATTTCGTAATGTGAAACTTTATTGGCCCAATCGGCATAATCATTCCATGTCAGTATATTGGTACCTGCGTTATCGCCAACAGCAGTAAGGAACATGGTTTGCCCAATATTGGTGCTGTCTCTTATATAATCGCAACTATCTTGCGAAAATACTTTATATGTGTAGCTTTGGTCATTCGGGTTAGCACTCGGGTCTATGTAGTTATAATTAACTGCATTAGTAGCAGCCACAACTCCAATTTGCGTGTAGTCACCCTTAGCGTTTAAACGCTCAACCAGGTAATCTGCAATGCCCGC